>JANMKM010000519.1:0-14712 GCA_031372035.1 Rhodoferax sp.
CGCGCGGTTTCAAGAAAATCTTGCTGGAATTGGCCATCAACGGTCCGGTCGCCACATGTTCTGGCGCCCAGACTCCTAGAGCAAACATCCGGTAACGAACGTCACCATTGCTGCCAGTACAGACGCGCCCCCGATACCCAGCGGACGTTCAATGGAAACCATAGCAGCAACAAGGAGACCCTCGTGACCCGCATTCTCATCGCCATGCTCACAGCCGCCGGCCTGGCCGGTTGCGTTGGCTACGTGCCTGCCGGACCGGTGGGCTATGGCCCGGCCTACGCCCCGGCCTACGGTGCCAGCGTCTACATCCAGGGCAGCAATGGCTACCCGGGCTACTACCGCCGCGGCTACGGAGACCAGGACCGCGATGGCATACCCAACCGCGTGGACCGCGACCGCGACGGCGACGGCGTGCCCAACCGGATGGACCGCTCGCCGAACAATCCAAACCGCCGGTAGTCAGGCGCGGCCGGCCCGCTCAGGAGCCGGTGCCGCGCGCCGTCAGCAGCCGGACCGCGGCAGCCCCTTCGCAGCCAGCGCCAGCGCCGTGATGCGCGCCCAGTCGCCACTGGCCATGGCGTCTGCTGGCGTGAGCCAGGAGCCGCCGACGCACGCCACGTTGTCCAACCCCAGCAACTCATGCGCATTGGCACTGCTGACCCCACCGGTGGGGCAGAAGCGGATGTCGCCAAACGGCCCGCCCCAGGCCTTGAGCATGGCGGCGCCGCCGGCCTGCATGGCGGGGAAGAACTTCAGCTCGGTGAAACCTTCCTCTTGAGCCTGCATGATCTCGCTGCCCGTGGCCACGCCGGGCAGCAGCGGCAGGCCCAGATCGCGGCAGGCCTGGCCTACGTGGTGGGTGTAACCCGGGCTCACGGCAAACCGGGCGCCTGCCATGGCCGCGGCCTGCGCGTCGGAGGCGCTGCGCACCGTGCCGGCACCGATCACGGCATCGGGCACATCCCTGGCAATGGCCTCAATGCAAGCCAGCGCCGCCGGCGTGCGCAGTGTCACCTCCAGCATCCGGATGCCACCGGCCAGCAGCGCCCGCGCCAGGGGCACTGCATGGGCCACCTCGTGCAGCACTATCACCGGTAACACCGGCGCGTCGCGCATCACCTGCAGCGGCGTCAACACCTGCTTCACAGCCATGTGCATGCTCCTTCTTCGGCCGTCAGGGCCCCGCGCCGCATGCCGGCGAACAGATCGCGCCCCAGGCCCAGACCATTGGCCTGCCGCAGCGCTTCAGGCATGGTAGCTGGCACGCGCGCCTCCCACTCGGCGGCAGGCACCAGCGCCTGCAGCGTGCCGGCCTCGGCGTCCATGCGGATCAGGTCACCGTCACACACCTTGGCCAGTGCGCCACCCATGCCTGCCTCGGGCGACACATGGATCGCGGCCGGGATCTTGCCTGATGCGCCACTCATGCGCCCATCAGTTACCAGCGCTACGGCGTAGCCCTTGCCCTGCAGCACGGCCAGCGGCGGCGTGAGCTTGTGCAACTCCGGCATGCCGTTGGCCTGTGGGCCTTGCCAACGCACCACGCAGACCACGCCACCGGCACTCTGGCACTGGGCCTCCAGCGTGCCGGCATTGAAAGCCGCCAGCAGGTCCTCCTGCGCGTCGAACACCAGCGCCGGTGCCTGCACCACGTGCCGGTCTGCGGGCACAGCCGAGACCTTGATCACGCTGCGCCCCAGGTTGCCCTGCAGCAGCCTGAGGCCACCGTGGGCGTCGAACGGTGCCGACACCGGCCGCACCACACTCTCGTCACCAGAGGCACCGGCCACGCTCCAGCGCAGGCTCGCACCGTCGGCCTCGGGCACACCGGTGTATTCGCGCAGGCCGCCGGGGCGCACCGTCAGCACATCGGCGTGCATCAGGCCGGCATCGAGCAATTCGCGGATCACAAAGCCCGGGCCACCGGCGGCCTGGAACTGGTTCACATCGGCGCTGCCGTTCGGATAGACGCGTGTCAACAGCGGCACCACGGCAGAGAGCGCGGCATAGTCGTCCCAGTCGATGGTGTGGCCGGCAGCCCGCGCCACCGCCACCCAGTGGATCAGGTGGTTGGTGGAGCCGCCTGTGGCCAGCAGCGCCACCATGGCGTTGACGATGCAGCGCTCGTCCACGACCCGGCCGATGGGTGCGAAGCGCCGACCCCGCACGCACGCCAGCACACTGCGCGCGGCCTCGCGCGTGAGCTCGGCACGCAGGGCCTGTCCCGGGTTGACAAAGGCCGTACCCGGCACATGCAGGCCCATGGCTTCGAGCAGCATCTGGTTGCTGTTGGCAGTGCCATAAAACGTGCAGGTGCCCAGGCCGTGGTAGGCCTGGGTCTCGGCCTCCATCAGCTCAGCCCGGCCCACCAGGCCCTGGGCCGCCAACTCGCGCACTTTGCCCTTGGCACTGTTGGACAAGCCCGAGGTCATGGGACCGGCCGGCACAAAGACAGTGGGCAGGTGGCCGAAATGCAGCGCGCCAATCAGCAGGCCCGGCACGATCTTGTCGCACACACCGAGCATCAGCGCGCCATCGAACATGTCGTGCGACAGGCCCACCGCGGTAGCCATGGCGATCACATCGCGCGAGAACAGGCTCAGCTCCATGCCGGGCGTGCCCTGGGTCACACCGTCGCACATGGCGGGCACGCCGCCGGCCACCTGCGCCGTGGCGCCGTGCAGCCGCAGCTCCTGCTTGATCAGGTCCGGATAGTGCTGCAGCGGCGCGTGGGCCGAGAGCATGTCGTTGTAGGCCGTGATGATGCCGATGTTGGGTGCGCGCTCGGCCACGATCTTCAAGGCGTCCGGCCGCGGCAAGGCTGCTGCCTTGTCGTCCCCTGGCATGGATGCAATGGCATGCGCCACATTGGCACAGCCCATGCGCTCCGCGCCGGGCTTGCGGCCGGCGTACGCATCGAGTCGCTGCAGGTAGGCGCCACGCGTGGCCCGGCTGCGCTGCGCGATGCGCTCGGTAACAGCGTCCACAGTGGTGTGTATGTTCATCAGGTCCTGCCAGGAAGTGCTGCTTGCATGGTACTGCCGGGCGCACACCAACAGTTACCGGAGGGTTACGGCCGTGGCCCGGCCTTTCGCTACAGTATTGCCATGCAGTCCAGGCCTGCCCCACCACCCTACGCCCGAGACCCCGGGCCGATGCTGGAGCAGGTCCTGCAGCAATGGGGCGGCCGTGGCGACCTGTGGGTGTTTGCCGATGCCTCGCTGATCTGGCGGCCCGACTTTGACGTGGCCGAGTCCCGCCTGGCACGCGTCCACGGCTGGCACCGTGCGCTGAAGATGTGGAGCCGCGTGAACCGCGGCACCGCCGAATGCCCAGGCCTGGTGTTTGCCCTGCTCTCGGGCGGCAGCTGCCATGGCACGGTGCTGCGGGCCCGTGCCCACCATGCGCCCGAGGTACTGGACATGCTCTGGCGGCGCGAGATGATCAACGGTGTCTATGACCCGCGTTGGCTCAACTGCAGCACCGTGCGCGGCCCGGTGCAGGCCCTGGGCTTCACCCTGTCACGGCGCAGCCCGGCATTTACCGGCGACCTCAGCCCCGAGCGCTACCGCCAGATCCTGGGCGAGTCCACCGGCCGCTATGGCACCACGCTGGAGTACGCCGAACAGACCCTGCACAGCCTGCGCCACCACGGCATCCACGACCGCGCCCTGGCGCAGGTGCTCAAGCACCGGCCGGGGTGAGCCCGGACGGTGCGCGCCCGGGCGCCACCGCCGGGGTCAGATCCGAATTCAGGACAGCAGCGTCTCCGGAGCCAAACCACGCTGTTCGAAATTCGGCTCTGACCCCGCTGCCAACCAGACCCCGCCGCTACCCCCGCTCCCGCAACAACACCTCCGCCCGCTCCAGATCGTCCACCGTGTCGATATCGGTCACACAACCAATATCGCCCACTACGATTTCCGTAGCACCCCGTGCTTTCACCACGCGGTTTGCGCCGTGATCGCCCTCGCATGCCAGAAGCGCATCACGGCATCCGGCAGCAAAACCCACAGGATGCCCGCGCTGCCCTTGGAACACTGGGACCACGATTTCATGTTGCTGCAACTGCGCCGCCAACTGCTGCAGCGTAGTCAGCTGGATCAACGGCAGATCACCCGGCAACACCAGCCAGCCGGCAGCGCCACGCGTGGCCCGAACAGCCGCAGCAATCGAGTCCCCCATGCCCGGATGGCCGGCGCCTTCCAGATGCCAGGGCAGTCCGCTGGCCCGCACGGCGTCGAGCGTGTGTTGCAGCACGGTCTTGCCCGCCAGCAATGCCTGCAACTTGTGCGTGGTCCCACCAGAGGCCAGAAAGCGCTCGCCCCGGCCCGAGGCCAGAACCAGGACTGTGGGTCGTGCCGGCTGCGTCATGCCGGCATCATCGCACCGCACCCCGACTTCCTATACTGCTGCCATGACCTCCATCGCCGACCTGCGCAAGAGCTACGAGCGCGCCGAACTCAGCGAGTCCGACTCGCATCCCAATCCTTTGCAGCAGTTCGACCGCTGGCTGAACGAAGCCATCACCGGTCAGGTGCCGGAACCCAACGCCATGACGCTGGCTACCGTGGCCAGCGACCTGCGGCCCAGCACCCGGGTGGTGCTGATCAAGGGCTACGACGCGCAGGGCATCGTCTGGTACACCAACTACGACAGCCGCAAGGGCCAGGAGCTGGCAGGCAACCCTTATGCGGCGCTGCAGTTCCACTGGGTCGAGCTGGAGCGGGTGGTGCGGATCGAGGGTCAGGTGAGCAAGGTCTCAAGCGAACAGAGTGACGCCTACTTCGCCGGCCGGCCGCTGGATTCGCGCATTGGCGCCTGGGCCTCGCCGCAGTCGCAGGTGATTCCGGGCCGCACCGTGCTGGTGACCAACGCCGCCAAATATGCCGCCCAGTTCATGCTGCAGCCACCGCGTCCGCCGCATTGGGGCGGCTACCGCCTGCAGCCCGACAGCTGGCAGTTCTGGCAGGGGCGCAAGAGCCGCCTGCATGACCGGCTGCGCTACACGCTGCAGCCCGGAGGCGACTGGTTGCGCGAACGGCTGGCGCCGTGAGGGCCCAGCGTCTGTCAATCACACGAACCCGCCACTCACCTTGAACCGATCGGTAGCCGCGACCAGCGCGGCCGCGATGCCGGGCTCGAAGGCGGCGTGGCCGGCGTCTTCCACCATCTGCAGCCGGGCCTCGGGCCAAGCCTGGTGCAAGGCCCAGGCGGTGCGCGGCGGACAGACCACGTCGTAGCGGCCCTGGATGATGATGGCCGGCAGATGCCGGATGTGTTCCACGCCGCGCAACAATTGGCCCTGCTGCAGGAAACAGCTGTTGCGGAAGTAGTGCGCCTCCAGCCGGCCCACGCCCAGCGCTACCGCGTCGGAGCCAAAGGCGTCCGCCACCTCGGGGTGCGGCAGCAGGTGCAGGCAGCTGCCCTCGTAGCGGCTCCAGGCCCGCGCCGCTTCCAGTTGCTGCTGCGGGTCGTCGCCAAACAGCCGCCGGCAATAGCCTTCCAGCAGTTCGGTGCGTTCGCCGGGTCCCAGCGTGGCGACGAAGCGCGCATGTTCCAGCGGCAAGAACCAGGCCATGCCGTGCAGGAACCAGTCGATCTCGGCGGCGCTGCCGAGGAAGATGCCGCGCAGCACGAAGCCGCTGCAGCGCTCGGGATGGCTCTGGCCATAAGCCAGCGCCAGGGTCGAGCCCCAGGAGCCACCAAACACCAGCCAGCGCTCGATCTGCAGCAGCACGCGCAGCCGCTCGATGTCCTGCACCAGCAGCTGGGTGTTGTTGTGCCGGTGCTCACCCAAGGGCGTGGACTGGCCGGCGCCGCGCTGGTCAAACAGCACGATGCGGAAATGCTCCGGGTCAAAGAACTGGCGGTGCCGCGGCGACAGGCCCGAGCCCGGACCGCCGTGCAGGAACAGCACCGGCTGGCCCTGCGGGTTGCCGCACTCTTCCCAGTACAGGGTGTGGATGCCGTCCACCGCCAGCATGCCACTGCGGTAGAACTCGATCGGTGGATACAGGGTCGGTGTGGCGTTGGTTTCGGTCATGGCGGGATCATCGGCTATGCCCGCATTAGGCAAAAGCAATTGGAGCAAATTATTGATAGTCACTACCATTCATGCTGTTCCGATTGAAAACAGCTATTCACAGTCACCAAGCACAGGAGTCCATCATGCTGACCACAGCCCGCCCCGAGATCAAGACCATGGCCAACCTCGAGTCCGCCTTTGCCGGCGAGTCGATGGCCCATATCAAGTACCGCTACTTCGCCAAACTGGCACGCGAAATGGGCGACGAGGAAACCGCCCGCACCTTCGAGGAGACCGCCGACCAGGAAGTGATGCACGCATTCGGGCACTTGGACCTGCTGTACCCCAAGGCCACGATGACGCCGGCCAAGGCACTGCAGATCGCCATTGACGGCGAGACCTACGAATACACCGAGATGTACCCCGGCTTTCGCAAGACTGCGGAGGAAGAAGGCAATGCCGCCGCCGTGGCGGAAATGAACGAGCAGATTGCCGAATCCAAAGTACACGCGGCACAATTCAAGGCAACGCTGGAAAAGGCGCAGAAGCGCTTTGCTGCCCTGGCCCGCGTGGAAGAGCGTCATGCCAACCACTACAAGGCCCAGCTGGCCCGCGTCAGCGCCTGAACCGATTTTTGAACCCTGACTGGACACACCATGAAAACCTATCTCTGCATCGTCTGCGGCTTTGTCTATGACGAGGCCGCCGGCCGGCCCGAAGACGGCCTGCCCCCCGGCACCAAATGGGCCGATGTGCCTGCCAGCTGGGCCTGCCCGGATTGCGGCGTGGCAAAAGCCGATTTCGAAACCGTCGAGATCTGACATACCCGGGCACGGCGCCACATGGCTGACCCCCTGATCATCATTGGCGCCGGCCTGGCCGGCTGGACCACGGCGCGCGAATTCCGCAAGCGCGACAGCAGCACCCCGGTGTTGCTGGTTACCGCCGACAACGGCGACTTCTACGCCAAGCCCTCGCTCTCCAATGCCTTCGCCCAGGGCCGCGGCCCGGCGCAGTTGGTGAGCACCGCCGCCGCCGCAATGGCCAAGGCGCAGAACCTGCAACTGCTCAGCAGCACCCAGGTCAGCGCCATTGACCCGGTGGCGCGCAGCATCGCCACCGCCCAGGGCCCTCTGGCCTACAACCGCCTGGTGCTGGCCGCCGGCGCACAGCCGATCCGCGTGCCGCTGGCAGGTGATGCCGCCAACGCGGTGCTGTCGGTCAATTCGCTCGACGACTTTGCCGCCTTCCACGCCCACCTGACCAGCAGCAGCCCCGTTGGCGGCAGCAGCCAGCCGCGGCGCATCCTGATCATGGGCGCCGGCCTGATCGGCTGCGAGTTTGCCAATGACCTGGTCGCATCCGGCTACGAAGTGACGGTGGTCGATCCTGCCGCCCGGCCACTGGCCGCCCTGCTGCCCGAAGCCGTGTCGCTGCAGCTGGCCCAGGCCCTGCAGGCCCTGGGCGTGCGCTGGCACTTCGGCTGCAGCGTGCGCAGCGTGGACCATGCCGCTGCGGCCGGTGACGCAGCACTGCGGGTGGAGCTCTCGGACGGTACGGTGCTGCAGATGGACGCGGTGCTCAGCGCCATCGGCCTGCGCGCCGACACCCGGCTGGCGCAGAGCGCGGGGCTGGCCTGCAACCGTGGCGTGCTGGTGGACGCATCGCTGCAAACCAGCAACGCCGACATCTACGCGTTGGGCGACTGCGCGCAATATGCCGGTGGAGCCTGGAACGACGCCAACGCAGCACCCGGCGGCGGGCCGACCCTGCCGTTCGTGATGCCGATCATGCATGCGGCGCGGGCCCTGGCCGCCACGCTGGCCGGGACGCCCACGCCGCTGGCCTTTCCGGTGATGCCGGTGGCGATCAAGACGCCGGCGCTGCCGATTGTGGTGGCGCCACCGGCCATCGGTGTGGCCGGCGCCTGGCTCAGCAGCGAGGCCGGCGTCTGGCAGTTCCGGGATGCCCAGGGCCGCAGCCGCGGCTTCTGCCTCAGCGGCACACAGACATCGCGCCGGACAGAGCAAGCCGGCCTGATGCTGATCTGATGCGCCAGGCGCGGCAACCCCCAGAACAAGGGGTTGCCGCATCCGCGTTGGGCCGGGAATACTCACGGGCGTCCCAACCAGCCAACTGACCGGAGAAGCCCCATGCGACGCATCTGCAACCAACGCCACCTCTACAGCCTCATCGCCTGCCTCGCGCTGGCCGCCTGCGGTGGCACCGACGATGGCGCCACGCCCGCAGCCGCGGCTGCAAGCGGTGGTGGTGGTGGCGGTGGCGGCGCCGGCTGCACCGACAAGGTGGCTGCACTGTTCAGCCGCTCCAAAGGTAGCTACACCGCCACTGTGCGCACCTTTGACAATACCTCTCCGGTGGTCATCCCGGCCACGGTGGCCGGCTTCGCCAACGGCGCGACAGCAACGGTGACGGTCAACGAGAATTGCACCGTGGTGATCGGTGCCATCACCATGACCTACAAGGACGGCAGCTATGCCGAGTTCGCCGGCACCGGCGCTGACGCCGGCAAGACCCAGTACGACGTGGACCTGACGGGCACCGGCGTGAGCAGCCCGCATTTCGAGGTGTTCACCAGCACCAAGCGCGGCGTGTCCCTGTTCGACCCGACCAAGACCCAGCAAGGCGCACGCTTCGACGAATAGCGCCCGCCGGGCCTGATCGGCCGGCCATAATACGGGCCACACGCCGGCATCGCTGGCGCAGGAAACACCCTGGAACATGGCCGATCCCCTGCTGCGCGTCGATGCCCTGAACAAGTCTTTTGGCGCTCGCCAGGCCGTCAGCAACGTCTCTTTCCAGCTGGAGCGCGGCCAGACCTTGGGGTTGATCGGCCCCAACGGCGCCGGCAAGTCCACCACGGTCAGCATGATCTGCGGCCTGCTGCGGCCCGACTCCGGTGAGGTCTGGCTGGGCCGGGCCCTGATGTCGCAGGGCAACAATGCGGCCAAGCAGATGCTGGGCCTGGTGCCCCAGGACCTGGCGCTGTTTGATGAACTCTCGGCCCGGGAAAACCTCAAGGTCTTCGGCGCGCTCTATGGCCTCAAGGGGGCGGAGCTCAAGCGCCGTTGCGCTGCCGTGCTGGACCTGGTGCAGCTCACCGACCGCGCCGCCGACAAGCCCGGCAGTTTTTCCGGCGGCATGAAGCGCCGCCTGAACATTGCTTGCGCCCTGATGCACGACCCGCAGTTGCTGATCCTGGACGAGCCCACGGTGGGCGTGGACCCGCAGAGCCGCAATGCCATTTTCGACAGCCTGGAAGCACTCAAGCGCCAGGGCCGCTCGCTGATCTATACCAGCCACTACATGGAAGAGGTGGAGCGGCTGGCGGACCAGATCGTGATCATCGACCACGGCCGCCTGATCGCCAACGAAACGCCCGCCGCCCTGTACCAGCGTCTGCCGGCGCAGGCAGCCCTGCATGTCACGTTGGGCCAGCCGCTGACGGACGCCACGCTGCAGCAACTGCAACGGTTGCCCGGGGTGACCAAGCTCGCAGTCCAGAGCCTGGAACTCGACATTGCCCTGGCCGCGGCCGACCAGGCGCTGACGGTCATGTCCTGGCTGGCAGCACAGGGCTGCCAGACACAGCAGTTCTCCACGGCCCGCACCAGCCTGGAAGACATCTTCCTGACCCTGACCGGGCGCACGCTTCGGGACTGAGAACGTGAGAGGCGCATGACACCATGACCGCATTGCTGGCCCTGATCCGCAAGGACCTGATCCTGTATCTGGGGGACCGGCGCGCGCTGATGATGAACCTGCTGATGCCGATCGTGCTGGGCGCCTTCTTTGGCTACCTGTTTGGCGGTAGCGGTGCCCGCGACAACGCCCGCCTCGAGATTGCGGTCGTCAACCAGGACAGCAGCGAGACCGCGCGCAGAATAGTGGCCGGCCTGCAGGGAGACACAGCCCTGTCGGTGCTGTCGCTGCCGCTGGAAGAGGCACGGGCGCGGGTGCTCAAGGGCAAGCTGCAGGCCGCAGCAGTGATCCCGGCCGGCTTTGGCGAGGCAGCCGGCAGCGCGTTCTTCGGCGGCAAGACCAAGCCCGAGATCACGCTTTACTACGACCCTTCACAGTCGGCGGTGCTGGCCATGGTCAAGGGCATGCTGACGCAGCAGGTGATGCAGCAGGTGAGCGCCGAGATGATGGGTGGCCAGGGCAGCGCCAAAGTGATCAACGACATGCTGGCGCAGCTGGAGAAGGCCGACCCGAACGATGCCAAAGCTGCACCGCTGCGCGAATTCATGCAAAGCCTGAAGAAGTTCCAGGAACGGGAGCCGGCTGCCACGGCGCCTGCGGCCACCGGCTCCGCCGCCGGTGCTTCCAGCGCACCCCATGGCGGCCTGTCGATGCCTTTTGTCACCAAGGACCAGCCCATGAGCTCCGGCCCGAAGTACAACGGCTATGCCCATGCCTTTGCCGGCATGGCGGTGCAGTTCATCATGTTCATGGGCATTGACGCCGGCATCGGCATCCTGCTGGCGCGCCGCATGGGGCTGTGGAACCGGCTGCTGGCCTCGCCGATCACCATCAACACGGTGCTGCTGGCGCGCGCCCTGTCCAGCGCCATCATTGCCTTTGTGCTGGTGCTGTTCATCTTTGCCGCAGCGATGCTGCTGTTCCAGGTGCGGATCTCCGGCAGCCTGACCGGCTTCCTGGCCGTGGCACTGGCGTTTTCGCTGGTGACCGCCACCTTCGGGTTGCTAATCGCCGCCTTCGGCAAGACACCGGAAGCGGCCCGCGGCATTGCCATCTTCGCCACCCTGATCATGGTGATGCTGGGTGGCGCCTGGGTGCCGGCCTTCCTGTTCCCGCAGTGGCTGCAAAGCGCCACCCTGGCCGTACCCACGCGCTGGGCCGTGGATGGGCTGGACGCCATGACCTGGCGCGGCCTGGGGCTCGATGCCGCCTGGCCCATGGTGCTGGCGCAGCTGGGTTTTGCTGCGCTGTTCGGCCTGCTGGCGATGTGGAAGTTTGGCCGTGAGAGCGCGCCGGGCCGGGCCTGAAGCCAGAGGAGAATCAGGTTGACAGCCTCATGGATAAGGCACGGCCCGCTCCTGATTCAATAGCTATCCGGAAAACCCGTCAACCACCAGCTTGCAGCCCGTGAGGAACATGCCGACGTACAGGATGCGGTAGAACAGCACCGGGTTGATGCGCCGGGCCGTGCGGATGCCGATGAAAACACCGATCGGCGCCAGCGGCAGCAGCACCAGTGAGGTGGCCAGGTTGCGCATGTCCAGCAGGCCGAGCCAGGCGTAGGGAATCCATTTCGACAGGTTGATGAAGAAGAACAGGAAGGCCAGGGTGGCGGTGAAGGTCAGCGGCGGCAGGCGCAGCGGGATCAGGTAGGCGCTGATGGGTGGGCCGCCGGCATGGGCCACAAAGCTGGTGAAGCCGGAGGTGATGGTCAGGATGGCGCCCAGCCACTTTGGCGGCGGCGGGCTGTCGGGCTTGGGCCTGAAAAGCAGCCGCTGCGCCAGGAACAGCAGCGTCAGCACACCGACGATGGCCGCCACCATATGGGCATCGAGCCAGCGGAACAGCAGCGCCCCCAACACCGTGCCGATCAGCCCCAGCGGCAAGAGGAAGCGCAGCAGTTTGGCGTCAAAGTCTTTGCGGAAGGCGGCAATGCCCAGCAGGTCCATCAGCAGCAGCACGGGCATCAGGATCGCCGCGGCCTGCGGCACCGTGACCACCATGGCCATCATCGGCACGGCCAGCGAACCGAAGCCGGCGCCGAAGCCGCTCTTGCTGATACCCAGCAACAGCACCGCCGGCACCGCCAGCGCATAGAACAGCGGGTCGGTGATCAGCGGAAAATTCATGCGCTCACCCGGGAGCCGCTGCAGTGCAGCCGCTCAGCCCACACGCGTCTTGAGCTTGTCCAGCGCCACCAGCAGCTCGGTGATGATCTTGCGCGTGGCCTCGTCGGTCAGATCGCCCTGGGCGTTGAACTTGGTGGCGGCCTGGCCGATGAAGACCTCGGGCTTGTTGAGCGTGAAGGTGTTCATGTAGACCAGCACCTGGCGCAGGTGGTACTGCATCCGCGCTGTGCCCAGCACGCCCGGGCTGGCACCCATGATGGCCACCGGCTTGTTCTCGAACGGCGGCTCGGGCGGGCGCGAGAGCCAGTCCAGCGCGTTCTTCAGCACGCCGGGGACCGAAAAGTTGTATTCCGGCGTGACCAGCAGCACCGCGTCGGCGGCACGCACGGCCTCCTTCAGCGCTGCTACAGCCGGCGGCAGGCCGGCGACGCGCACGTCATCGTTGAACATTGGCACGTCGGCGATGCTGGCTAGGGTGATCTTCATGCCCTCCGGGACGAGCTTTTGCGCGGCGCGCAGCGCCATGCTGTTGTAGGAGCCCGCGCGCAGACTGCCGCTGATGCCGAGAACATTCATCGTTGTATGACTTTCAGGAGTGGAGAGAGGGAGGAATCCGGCGTGGGCCAGCGGAGCAACTATTCCGGCTTGATGCCAATGGTACGCACCAATGCAGACCAGCGTTCGACGTCGCGCTGCACCAGCGAGCGCGTCTGTGCCACGGTGAGGCTCAAGGGTGTGCCACCGCCACGGATGAAAGTGTCGGCGAGCTCGCGCTGCGCCAGCACCTGGGCCAGGCCGGCGCGCAGGAGTTGCAGCGCCTCCGGCGGTGTTTTGGCTGGCGCAAACAGGCCGAACCAGGACTCCAGCTCCAGCGCAGCCACGCCGGTCTCGTTGATGCTGGGCAGATCCGGATGCATGGGGTTGCGCGCGGCACCGGATACCGCCAGGGCCCACACATTGCCAGCGTCCACCTGCGCCCGGGCTGTGGGTGAGAGGTCAAAGAACAGGTCCACCCTTCCGCCCAGCAGGTCCTGGTATGCAGCCTGTGCGCCGCGGTACGGCACGTGCACCAGTTCCACCCCCGCCAGGTGCCACAGTGCCGCGGCCAGCACATGCTGGCCCGAGCCGTTGCCGGCCGAGGCGTAGGTCAGTTTGCCCGGGTTGGCGCGGGCATGGGCCACCAGTTCCTTCAGTGTCTTGAACGGCAGATCCTTGCGGGCCATCAGGGTATAGCTGTAGGCCACTGCCAGGCCAATGGGCTCGAAGTCGCGCAGGCTGTCGTAGGGCAGGTTGGTGTAGTGACCCATGTTCAGCGCCAGGTTCGAAACCGAGCCCACCAGCAGCGTGTAGCCGTCGGGCGCCGCCTTGGCCACGGCGTCGGTACCCACCAACGTGCCCGACCCCGGGCGGTTCTCCACCACGAAGCTCTGGCCCAGCTGCTTGCCCAGCCGATCGGCGAGCATGCGGCCCACGGTGTCGAAGCCGCCGCCCGCAGGCTGCGGCACCACCACCTTCACCGGCCGGACCGGATAGGTTTGGGCCTGGGCCTCGCCCTGGAGCAGCAGGCACAAGGAGGCAGCAAAGGTGAGGGCCCGGCGCCGGGCGCTGCGTGTATTGCCCATGCTCAGCGCTCCAGCCCGCCGCCGGCCAGCCAGCGCGCGCCGCGGCGGTACAGCTCTTCCACCACCGGGCCCTTGAGCATCGGCATGTCCAGCTTCACGGTGTAGCCAATGCGGGTCTGGATGTAGGCCAGGTGCCGGTAGCCCTCGGGAAAGGTGCCCAGCGCAGTGGCGTCGAGCCTCAACTGCGCCATCGGGTCCAGCGGGTCGATGCGGTCCTTCTCGTAGATCGGCTGGCGGTGCAAGACCTTCCACAGGCCTTCATGCTTCGTGACGAAATCGTAAAAGCGGCCGGTGCAGACCACGTCGCACAGCACCGGGCCGTCGGCACCCTCCACCATACCGCGCTGCGATATCGTCATCTTGGTCTGGGCAATGGCCCTCTCGCCTGCCACGTCAATAGCCGAGCCGCCCAGGAAATGCAGGATGCTCACACCCTTGGCCCAGCCCTCCTGCGTGACCCGGATGAACTCGGCAAACGGCCCCTGGAACCAGGTGGCCATCATCACGCCCTCCGGATGCCAGACCGTGGCAAAGCGTTCCCAGTCGCCAGCGTCGCGCCACACCGCCCAGCGCTCGATCAGCTCGCGGATCAACAGCTTGTCCTGCAGGTCCTGGGTCATGGGTGTACTCCCTCGTCAGCGCCGAGCGTGGGGGCCATATAGTCGACTTGATAGCGGGCAACGCGCAGGCCGGCAATTTCATCTTTCACCCGCAAATGTTCCGGATGCGTGGCATAGGCGTCGAGCGCGTACTGCGAGGCAAACTCGCTGTACAACACCACGTCGCAGGCATAGTCGGCGCCGCTGCTGTCGGCGCCGATCTCCAGCTGCAGCAGGCCCGGGATGCGGCCGCGCAGGCTCTCGAAGCTGCTGCGCAACTGCAGCAGATGGCGCGCCTTCTCTGCCGGGCTCTCGCCGCGCAGGTTCCACATCACGATGTGCTTGATCAAAGACTGCCTCCCGGTCACCGAACAACTACCTGATTGGCGAGCATGCGCAGCCGCGCCGCCTGTCGCCCTCACCCCAACCCTCTCCCCCGAATACGGGGGCGAGGGGGCCTGCATCAACCCCCTAGCCTCGCGTGCGAGGGCGAGGGAGCCCGCATCAACCCCCTCTCCCGCATGCGGGAGAGGGCTGGGGTGAGGGCCGCGCCGCCCATCAGACTGGCAGCGTAAAAGATGGCGCTGCGCTTGAACAGCGGCCGCAGGGAA
>JANMKM010000549.1:0-10363 GCA_031372035.1 Rhodoferax sp.
ACAGCCTGTCGGCGCGCGAGACCATTTACCTAGGTGCCGAGTACCGCAAGGGCGACGTCCTGTCCACCGGCCGGGCCTCACTGGAAAACGTGACCGTGGCCAAGGTGTTTGCACAGGACGATGCCTTCCCTGGTGGCCAGATGTTCAGCTACCGTTTTGACGGCAGCACCGTGATCACCACCATGGGCTACAACCTGGGCCTGGGTCCGCGCGATTCGATCGACTTCTCCTGGCGCCGGGTGCGCTCGACGCCGGGCCTGCGGCCGGTGTGGGTCAATTCACCCGGCAGCTATGTTGGCAATCTGTGGTCGGCCGTGTATCTGATGCGATTCTGAGGATGCTGTTCATGCAAATGGGGCAAGGGTTCAAGTGGGCTGCGGTCGGCGTACTGACGCTGCTGCTGGCCGGCTGCGGAGGCGGTGGCAGTGGCAGCAGCAACTCTGGCGACATCGTGCCCGGTGCCGAGGGGCCGGAGCCTGTGGTCACTGGCCCGAACAGCTATTTGCTGTTTCCCAATCCGCAGCAGGCGGCGGACGGCACGCTGCAGACCAACACGCTGGAGTATGCGCAAGCCTATTACGACGCCATCGACCCGCTGAACCAGAGGGACACGCTGGCGAAATGGAAGCTCACCAACAATTTTGGTGTGGCTGGCGCCGGCGTGGTCGAGGAGACCATTGTCATTGGCGACAAGCGCGACCTGGGCTATGGCCGGCGCATGACGGCCCGTCGCAATGCCGACGGCAGCATGGCCTTCATGGTGGAGAACTATCTGGTAGACGTAGGTACGGGCTATGGCTACAGCACGCTGAACCTGGACGCCGCCGTGTCGGAAGCCAAGCGCTGGCACATCGGTACCAATGGCATCGAATTCAGCCCCGGGCCCAATGGCGGCGCCAGCTTCGCCAAGTTCTACACCTTCGACCCGGTCACGGGCGCGCGCCTGTTGCAGGCCGAACTCGATGGCCGCGGCGTGAAGTCCATGCCCGGCATCTGCACCACCTGCCACGGTGGCCGCGGTGACGCGCTGACGCCGCCGAACGCGCAGGGCAAGCGGCTGTTCGCGCTGGTGCCGAACACCGTGTCGCGGCAGCGCGGCGATGTGGCGGCGCAGTTGCACCCGTTCGAGCTCGATGCCTTTGATTTTTCCTCGGTTCCGGGCTTCACCCGTGCCGAACTGGAGCCCAAGCTCAAGGCCATCAACAAGATGGTGCTGTGCAGCTATCCCTTGCCGGCGCCGTCCACGCTACCTGAGGACCAGTGCCGGCGCGCCGCGACCGTGAACGAGTACCAGGGCACGGCTGCGGCCCACCTGAAGGACGCGTACGGCGGCCCGGGGCTGCCCAATGCCACGTACCGTGACACCTATGTGCAGGAGAGCTGGGCTGCTGCCGGCCAGGCCACGCTGTATGAGAACGTGCAGGCGCCGGCTTGCCGGGTCTGCCATCTGTTGCGTGGCACCGGCAACCAGTCGGACATCGACTTCGAGACCTTCGAGAAGTTCGACGGCTACAGCGACCGCATCCGGGACCACTTTGTGGACCGCGGCAACATGCCGCTGGCCAAGCTGATTGCCGACAAGTTTTATCAGACTGCGGCCAGCATGAATTCGATGGTGAATTTCCTGCAGGGCAAGGGTTACAGCGATGCAACACTGCTGCCGGGCCGGCCGGTGGCGGACCCAGGCCCGGGGCGGGTGGTGAAACAGGGCGCGACCACGCTCAGTGCCAGCGGCAGCCTGTATGCCAGCAGCTACCAGTGGAGCATTGTCTCGGGGCCGGACGGCGCCGTGCCGGCGCGCAACGCCACCCTGGTCAGTGCGAACACGGCCCAGCCGGTGTTCAATGCCAGCGCCGATGGCGCCTATGTGCTGCGACTGATTGCCAGTGCCGGCTCGACGCAGAGCGCGCCGGCGACGCTGAAGCTCGTGGTGAACAATGGGCTGCCCTATGTGCCGACGGCTTTGCGCTTCGCCGACATCAAGAGCATCCTGCAGGGCGAGAAGGGCGGCTGCGGCACCTGCCACAACAGCGCCAGCGCAGTGCTGCCGCCGATCTACTACATCGGCCCGGGGCAGAACACAGACTTCGACCGCAATGGCGACGGAGTGGTCAACGCCACGGACGACCAGTGGTTCCATGCCGAGGTGCGGGGCCGGATCAACTTCACCGATATCGCCGCCAGCCCGCTGTTGCGCAAACCCTCAGGCAACCATCACAACGGCGCCCAGCGCCCGGGCTTTGCCGCCAGCTTTGAGCCGGGGCACAGCGCCCGTGCCGAATACGACATGGTGCTGAATTGGATCTTGAACGGAGCGCCCTACTAACAGCCACTGATCAGTCGGGGACCGAGCAAGGTCACTCGCTGCGCTCGTGGTCCTTGGTCCGTCCCACTCGGAACACCCGCTGATCAGTCGGGGACCGAGCAAGGTCACTCGCTGCGCTCGTGTACCTTGGTCCGTCCCACGAGGTCTCAGTAAGTCCTTCTCGGCGCCGTATATGCATCCTTGGAGAACACGAACGGCGTCTTGCGTCCGACCAGGGTTTCGATCAACGCCAGTTCCTGGTCCGTGTGGTTGATGAAGGGCGCGTTGCGGATGTTCTTGCCCTTGCCGCCGTCAGCGACGATGTACAGCGGCCGGTCATGGCGCGCTGCGGCTACGGTCTCCTTGCTGTCCGGGTCGGCAGCTGCCTCCACCTCGGTGACGCCGTAGCAGGTGCAGAAGTAGGTCTGCTCCGGGTCCGCTTCGACATAAAAGCCGGTGCCGCGGATGCCGATCGTGGCGGTCGCGGTCTTGACCTGCATCGGCTGATTTCGTGACACGGACAGCATCTTGCCGGCCAGCAGCCGCAGGCCACCGACCACAAAGGCCGCCACGGAGCCTTCAGGCGGCTGTACCAGCAAGCGGCTGTCGCCACGCAGGATCATCGAGTTGCCACCAACCACGAAGATGACCTCGCTGTTCTTGCCGGTCTGCACGGTGTCACCGGCTTTGATCTCGGTGGACAGCGTGGCTGTTGCGTCATTGACCGACACCTGGCCGGCGATGCCATAGATCGACTGGCCTTGTGGCAGTTTGGCTGGCTTGCTGCCGAAGATGCTGAAGCCTTGCGCGTTCGCTTGCTCCAGCGCGCTGCCGAACAAGCCGGCGGACAGGGCCTGGATCAACAGGCGGCGGCGAGGATCGTCGGCTTCGTCAAATCGGTTCATCGGGGGCTCACTTCTTGGCGTTGTTGTTGGTTTGTCTGCATCACCCGGACAGCGCCAGGTGTGCTCCCTGCTCTGCACAGTCGCGCCTGGCTATTGAAGCAGGTTTGATCCTGCGCCGCAACCGCATCCTGTCGCACGGCCTGCAGGCCAGGGCCGAAAGCGGCAGCTTTCTACAATCGGCCCATGTTTGTTCATTTGCGTCTGCACAGCGAGTTTTCCGTCGTCGACGGAACCAACCGGATCGATGACGTGGTGGCCGCCGCCGTGCGTGATGGGCAGCCGGCCTTAGGCCTGACCGACTTGAGCAACTTGTTTGGCGCAGTCAAGTTCTACAAGGCCGCCCGCAGCAGCGGTGTCAAGCCGCTGATCGGTGCCGAGATCGTGCTGGAAGGGGCTGCGGGTGAGCAGTCGGTGCCCGCAAGGATCGTGTTGCTGGTGCAAAACGAGCGCGGCTATCTCAACCTGTCGGAACTGCTGACGCGCGCCTACACCCGCAACATGGCCCGGGGCCAGCCGCTGGTGCAGTGGGCCTGGCTGCAGGAACTGCAGGAGGGCCTGATTGCGCTATCAGGCGCTCAGGCCGGTCCGGTAGGGCAGGCGCTGCTGCAAGGCAATGGCGAGCGCGCACATGCGCTGGCACTGCAGCTGGCCGAGATCTTTCCGCACCGCTTCTATCTGGAACTGCAGCGCGCCGGGCGCCCAGATGACGAGATGCATGTGGTGGCCAGCGTGGAGCTGGCGGCGCGCATGCATTTGCCAGTGGTGGCCACGCATCCGGTGCAGTTCACGCTGCCGGATGACTACGAGGCGCATGAGGCACGGGTCTGCATCGCCCAGGGTGAAATTCTGGCGAACCCGCGGCGGGTGCGGCGCTTCACGCCGGAGCAGTACTTCAAGTCCAGCGCGCAGATGCAGGCGCTGTTTGCCGACCTGCCCAGTGCCCTGGCCAACAGCGTGCAGATTGCGCGGCGCTGCAGCCTGCGGCTGGTGCTGGGCAAGGCCCAGCTGCCCGAGTACCCGACGCCGCTGGTGGATGGCCGGCGCATGGCGCCCGAAGAATATTTCCGCCACTCCTGCGCGCTCGGACTGGAGCAGCGGCTGCAGCATCTGTATCCCGATCCACAACTGCGCGACGGCCAGCGTGGCCGCTACCTGGAGCGACTGGAGTTCGAGATCGAGACCATCCTGAAGATGGGCTTTCCGGGCTACTTCCTGATCGTCAGTGACTTCATCAACTGGGCCAAGAACAACGGTTGTCCGGTCGGGCCTGGGCGCGGCTCGGGGGCGGGCTCACTGGTCGCCTACGCGCTGGCGATCACCGACCTCGACCCCTTGCGCTACAACCTGCTGTTCGAACGCTTCCTCAACCCGGAGCGGGTGTCGATGCCCGACTTTGATATCGACTTTTGCCAGACCAACCGGGACCGGGTGATCGACTACGTCAAGTCCAAGTACGGCAAGGACGCGGTCAGCCAGATCGTGACCTTCGGCACCATGGCGGCGCGCGCCGCCCTCCGCGACGTGGGCCGGGTGCTGGACATGAGCTACACCTTCTGCGACGGCATCAGCAAGCTGATTCCGAACAAGCCCGGGCAGGCCGTGACGCTGCAGTATCCACCGGCCGGGCGGAGCAAGGACGACAAGACCAACTACGCGATCGAGATGGAGCCGCTGCTGGCCCAGCGCATCGAAAAAGAGGAGGATGTGCGCACCCTGATCGAGCTGGCGCAGCGGCTGGAAGGCATGACCCGCAACGTCGGCATGCATGCCGGTGGTGTGCTGATCGCCCCGGGCAAGCTGACCGACTTCTGCCCGCTGTACCAGCAGCCCGGCAGCGACACGGCGGTGAGCCAGTTCGACAAGGACGATGTCGAGGCCATCGGGCTGGTGAAGTTCGACTTTCTGGGCCTGGCCACGCTCACGATTCTGGAGATCGCCAAGGACCTGATCGTGGCCCGGCATCCGGGTCAGCAGGATTTCGCCTACGAGGACCTGCCACTCGACGACCCCAAGGTCTACAAGCTGTTTGCCGACGCCAAGACCGAAGCCGTGTTCCAGTTTGAAAGCCGGGGCATGCAGGGCATGCTGCGCGATGCCCAGCCGACGCGGCTGGAAGACCTGATCGCCATGAATGCCCTGTACCGCCCGGGGCCGATGGATCTGATCCCCACCTACATCAACCGCAAGGCCGGGCGCGAGGAGGTGGTGTACCCGGACCCGCGTGTCGCGGCCATCCTGTCCGAGACCTATGGCGTCATGGTCTACCAGGAGCAGGTGATGCAGATGGCCCAGATCCTGGGCGGCTACTCACTGGGTGGTGCCGATCTGCTGCGCCGGGCCATGGGCAAGAAGAAGGCCGAGGAGATGGCCAAACACCGTGAGATCTTCCGGGAAGGCGCGGCCCGCAATGGTCTTGGGACCGAGCAGGCCGACAAGGTGTTTGACGACATGGAGAAGTTCGCCGGGTACGGCTTCAACAAGTCGCACTCGGCCGCCTACGCGCTGCTGGCGTACCACACGGCCTGGCTCAAGGTGCATTACACGGCCGAGTTCTTCTGCGCCAACATGACGGTGGAAATGGGCGATACCGACAAGCTGCGGGTGCTGTTCGAGGACGCGCAGAAGATGGGGATCCGCTTTGACCCGCCGGATGTGAACCGCAGCGGCTTGCGTTTCGAACCGATCTCCGACGGCGCAGTGCGCTACGGTCTGGGTGCCATCAAGGGCACGGGTCAGCAGGCGATCGACGCGATCGTGGCGGCGCGTGTCGATGGCGCGTTCACCAGCTTGTTCGACTTCTGCGTCCGGGTGGACCGCAGCCGGATCAACAAGCGTTGTGTCGAGGCGCTGATCAAGGCCGGCGCCTTCGACAGCCTGCAACTGAACCGCGCCAGCTTGCTGGCCTCGGTCGATCGGGCCTTTGACTTTGCCGCCGCGGCCCAGGCCAATGCCAACCAGGTGGGTCTGTTTGACATGGGCGACAGCTCCGGCCATGGCTCCAGCACGCAGGAGCCGGAACTGGTTGAGGCCATGCCCTGGGGCGTCAAGGAGCGTCTGACGCTGGAGAAGACAGCGATCGGCTTCTACCTCTCGGGCCACCTGTTTGACGAGGTTGCAACCGAAGTGCGCTGCTTTGTCAAGCGCCGGATCGACGAGCTGATCGATACCCGCGAGCCGCAGTTGCTGGCCGGCATCGTCAGCGGTCTGCGGGTGATCAATGGCCAGCGCGGCAAGCTGGCGTTGTTTACGCTGGATGACAGCTCCGATGTGATCGAGGCCCGGGCCGACGAGGCCCTGCTCAATGCCCACCGCGGCCTGCTCAAGGACGACGAATTGATTGTCGTGATGGGCAAATTGCAGCCGGACCGCTTCAGCGGCGGCATGCAGCTGACGGTGAACCAGGTCTGGAGCCTGGAGCAGGCGCGTTGCAGGTTCGGCAAGTTCCTGCGCTTGGTGGTCAACGGCCGCATGCCCGACTTTGCCGGACTGCTGCGCGACTTTCCGGCCCAGCGTGAGCAGACCGAGCAGGGTGAACTGGTCCGTGGCCTGGGCTTGCGCCTGAGTGTGCAATGCCGGGCAGCGGCCGGTGCCGCCACGGCCCAGCTGCAGTTGGCCGACGACCTGCGCCTGTTTCCCAGCGACGCCGCGCTGCAGCGCCTGCGTTCCCAGGCGGAACGTGGCCAGGCGGGTGTGGCTTACGAGTGAAAAACGGCCGAAAGGCGTATGGATAAATCACGAATCGCTACTGAAAAAGTAGCGGTTCGGATCAGCATCAGTCTTTGGGGCGGATGCTGATTTCGAGCACGGGTGGCACCTTGCCGTCGATGTTGCGTGGCAATATTTCGGTCTTGTCGATGGCGCGCAAGGCCGCCTCATCCCAGGCGGCGACGCCACTGGGCACCAGCAGGCGACGGTTGATGATGGTGCCGTCAGGCGCGGTGCGCACTTCCACCAGAGCGGTCGGGTTGCCCGCCGTGTCGCCGCTGAAGGCGATGTTGGGGCGGATGCGGGCCATGATCCGGCCCCGGTAGTCGGCGGCCTGGCTGGCTGACATGGTGGATGGCGGGCCGCTGCTGGCACCCGCTGCGCCAGCCAGGCCGGTCATGCGCCGGATGTTCTCCTGGCGCAGCGCCTCCAGCCGCTTCGCGTCCTCCTGTTCAGCCTGGCGCCGCGCGGCGTCTGCCTGCTGCGTCTTCAGCTTCTCCGCTGCCGCCTTGCGCTGCGCCTCCTGCAGCTCGGCCTGGCGCCGGGCCTCGGCGGCTTTGCGGGTTGCAGCCTGTTCGCGCTCCCGTTCCAACTGTCGACGCTTCTTCTCCTGCTCCAGTGCGATGTCCACCGGGGGCGGCGCAACGATGGGGGGCGGTGCTACTACCGGTGGGGCTGCCACCTTGGCCACTGGTTCGGGTGGCGGCGGGGGAGCTGGTTCCGGCGGCTGCAGCGCCCGCATGGCGCTGGCTGACCAGAGTTCAGCCTGAACGACCAGCGGTGGCAGTTCGCGCCGCCACTGCACACTCAGGGTCAGAGCCCCTAGCAGCATCGCGTGGGCGACGATCGCCAGGGCCACGGCGCGCAGCATGCCGCCTGTGTGCGGCGGTGCGAACTCCAGGCGATGTGACGGGGCCTGCATTGCGCTCCTGGAATCTAGCCGCCCGCCTGTTGCACCGACAGGCCGACCCGTTGCACCCCGGCGCGCTGTAGCGCATCCATCACCTTGACCACCACGTCATAGCGCACATTGCGGTCAGCGCTGATCACCACGGCCGTGTTGCCGCCCTGGCGCTGGGCCCGCTTGACGGCGGCGGCAATGTTCTTCATGGTCTGCGGGCTACTGCCCTCGGCCAGCTTGAGTTCCAGGCTCTCGTCCTTGGCGATCACGATCTGGATCACCTGGTCCGGCGCTCGCGCGGCGCGGCCGACGCTGGGCAGGTCGATCACGCTGGGCGCGATCAACGGTGCCGTGACCATGAAGATGATCAGCAACACCAGCATGACATCGATGAACGGGACCATGTTGATCTCGTTGATGGTGCGGCGCCGGCTGCGGCCGCGGCTGACCAGGGCAGGCATCGGACGGCGTCCTCAGTGCGCTTGCGCGGCCTGGCTGCCGACATTGCGCTGCAGGATGTTGGAGAACTCTTCGATGAAGGTTTCCAGCTTGATTGCCACCCGGTCGATGTCGCGGGCAAAGCGGTTGTAGGCCACCACCGCGGGAATCGCGGCGAACAGGCCGATGGCCGTGGCCACCAATGCCTCGGCGATGCCGGGCGCCACGGTGGCCAGCGTCACCTGCTGCAGCGAGGCCAGGCCATTGAACGCGTGCATGATGCCCCAGACCGTGCCAAACAGGCCGACGTAGGGCGAGACCGAACCCACCGAGGCCAGGAACGACAGGTTCGACTCAATGGTGTCGAGTTCGCGCTGGAAGCTGGCCCGCATCGCGCGCCGGGCGCCGTCAAGCAAGGTGGCGGCGTCGGTGATGCGGCGCTCGCGCAGCTTGTGGAACTCGCGCAGGCCGCTGGCAAAGATGCGCTCCATCGGGCCGGTTTCATGCGCGTTCTTGCTGGCCGCCGCGAACAGCTCGTTCATGCTGGAGCCGGACCAGAACTTGCGCTCGAATTCCTCGTTCAGGGTCTTGAGCCGGCTGAGCGAAAACAGCTTGCGGAAGATGGCGGCCCAGCTCGAGACCGAAACCACGATCAGCAACAGCATCACGGCCTGCACCACCAGGCTGGCGTTGAGCACCAGGTGCAGTATCGAGAGGTCTTGGTTCATGCAGGAAGTTCCAGGCTGGCCGGGGAGGGTGCCGGCGCTACTGCGTGGCGGCCCAGCACGCGGTCCATGCGTGCCACCGCTTCCTGCAGTTCCGCCATGGAATTGGCAAAGGAGAAGCGCACGAAATTGTGGGTCTGGGCAGTGCCGAAATCACGCCCGGGTGTCACAGCCACGTGGGCCTCGCGCATCAGGGCGAAGGCAAAGTCCCAGCTGTCCTCGGCGCCGAGCCGTTGCGCCGCCGCGGTGCAGTCGGCCCAGGCATAGAAGGCGCCGTCCGGCATCACCGGCACCGGCAGGCCCAGCGGCCCCAGCGCAGCACAGAAGTAGTCGCGCCGGGCTTTGAACTGTTGCCGCCGGCGCTCGTATTCGGCGATGCTGTCGGGCTCAAAGCAGGCCAGCGCCGCATGCTGAGCGACGGTACTGGGGCAGATGAACAGATTCTGCGCCAGCCGCTCCACCACGGGTACCAGCCCGGGCGGCAGCACCAGCCATCCCAGGCGCCAGCCGGTCATGCTGAAGTATTTGCTGAAGCTGTTGATGCTGATGATGTCATCGCCCAGCGCCAGCGCGCTCTGGCCAAAGCGCTGCTCATAGCTCAGGCCCAGGTAGATCTCATCCACCAGGGTGATGCCATCTTTTTGCCGCACCACGCCCACGATGTCACGCAGGGCATCGGGTTCGATCGAGGTGCCCGTGGGGTTGGAGGGCGAGGCCAGCAGCACGCCGCGGGTATGCGCTGCACCATCCACGGGATCACGCCAATGGCGCTCCACGCTGGCGGCACTCAACTGAAACCGATCGGCTGCCGAGGTGGGCAGCAGCACCGCCGTGCCTTCGGCGGCGCTGACGAAGTGCCGGTTGCAGGGATAGCTGGGGTCCGGCATCAGAATCTCGTCGCCGGTCTCGACCAGAGCCAGGCAGGCCAGATGCAGGGCCGCCGAGGCGCCCGCGGTGACCACGATGCGCGCCGCCGGCACATCCAGGCCGAAGCGTTCGCGGTACCAGCCGCTGATGCGCTCGCGCAGCTCCAGCAGTCCCGTGGCCTGGGTGTACTGGGTGCGGCCCTGGTGCACGGCCCGGGCTGCCGCTTCCTGTACCAATGGTGGCGCGTGGAAGTCGGGCTCGCCGATGTTCAGGTAGATCATGGGCGCACTGCTGTGCGCAAACTCGCGCGCCATGGCGGCTGCGGCCTTGGCCACCTCCATGACATAGAAGGGTTCAATGCGGCGCGCGCGCTCCGAGATTCTCATGCGAACAGCCGAGCCATCAGCGTGCCCGCGCAGGTGCGTCCCGGTCGGCCTGGACCTCGGCGGCACGCAGGGACGGCGCCAGTCCGTTGAGCACGGCATTGACGTACTTGTGGCCATCACTGCCGCCAAAC
>JANMKM010000550.1:0-2758 GCA_031372035.1 Rhodoferax sp.
CTCGGCGCCGAACTGCAGCGGCTCTCGCGTCGCGTGCGGGCGGTCAGGCCGGGTGTGCAACACCGGGCCGCAATAGCAAAGCCGCACCACGCCCTGGCGATTGAGCAAGTGGGCGTCGATGCGCGCCACCTGCGGCGTGGTGTCGGCGCGCAGCCCCATGCTGCGCCCGGAGAGTTGATCGACCAGCTTGAAGGTTTGCAGGTCCAGCGCCTCGCCGGTGCCCGAGAGCAGCGACTCCAGATGCTCCAGCAGCGGCGGCATCACCAGCTCGTAGCCATAGCCACGGGCGGTGTCGAGCAGTTGCCGGCGCAGCTCCTCGATGTGGCGCGCCTCGGAGGGCAGCACATCGGCAATGTGGTCGGGCAGAACCCAGGCAGACATGCAGTTCGGAGGTCGGTTAAAACGGTGATTTTACCGGGCGGCGCACGGCCCGAGATTCACCGGGCCTGTGCTATGACAGCCACACCAGCAAAAAGGCGCCCGCAACAATGCTACACAGGCCGAAAAACCGCAACTGACCGTCTTGCAACTGCAGAATCTGGGTGAACATGCGGCGCCAGCCACCCGGCGAGAGCAATGGAAACAGCCCTTCGATGACCAGCACCAGCGCCAGCGCCTGCCAAAGCGTCGAGCCTTCCAAGCGCTACTTCTTCGCTGGCGCGGCAGTGACCGGACCGGAACCACGCATGGCCTTGAAGAAGTCCGAAGTAGCAGGGTCCAGCACCATGACATCACTCTTCTTGTTGAAGCTCGCCTTGTAGGCGTCAAGCCCACGGTAGAACGCTGCAAATTGCGGATCGCGGCCAAAAGCCTCGGCGTAGATTCGAGCAGCCTCTGCGTCACCCTCGCCCTTGATCTTCTGCGCCTCCCGGTAGGCATTGGCGACCGTGATTTCGCGCTGCCGCTCGGCATCGGCCCGGATCTTCTCGCCCTCGGCAGCACCGGTGGAGCGCAGCTCATTGGCCACGCGTTTGCGTTCAGCTTCCATACGGCGGTACACCGATTCTGTGATCGCGTCCACGTAGTCGGCCCGGGTGATGCGCACGTCCACCACGTCCACGCCCCAGGGCTTGGCGCCGCGCACCTTTTCCAGCACTTCGGCCTTGACGTCTGCGGTCAACGCTTCGCGCTTGGTCGAGAGCAACTCCTTGACGGTGCGTTTGTTGATCTCCTCCTGGAAAGCATTGCGCACCACCCGGTTGAGCTGGCTCGCACCTGCCGACTCATCGAGGCCGACATTGCGGATGTACTGCGTGGGCTCCGAAATGCGCCAGCGCACATACCAGTCGATCACGACCCGCTGCTTTTCAGCCGTCAGCATGGGTTCGGTGTCGGTACTGTCCAGCGTCAACAGCCGCTTGTCGATATAGGTCACGTTCTGAAACGGGGGCGGCAACTTGAAATTCAGTCCCGGCTCCGTGATGACATCCTTGATTTGACCCAGGGCATAGACCACGCCAAACTGGCGTTGGTCAACCACAAAAAGCATAGAACTCGCCAGCGCCAACAGCACCAGCAGCGTCGAAAATACAAGACCAAGCCTGTTCACTTGCGGCTCCTAGCGTGAATCGCGTTCGCGACCGCGCCCGGCATCCCGGGCACGCGCATCGTTGATGGAAACCGACGGCGCGGTGGGAGCCGCGGGTGCGGTTGCTGCGCCCGCTGGCACGGTTCCGTCTGCACCGGCCTGCCCGGACATCTGCAGGATCTTGTCCAAGGGCAGATACAGCAGATTGGAGCCCTGCTTGGAGTCCACCAGTACCTTGGTGACGCTGCTGTAGACCTGCTGCATGGCGTCCAGATACATCCGGTCACGCGTTACCTGCGGCGCCTTCTGGTATTCGGTCAGAACCGAGCGGAAGCGCTGTGCGTCGCCTTGCGCCTGCGCCACAATCCTGGCCTTGTAGGCCTGCGACTCCTCGCGCAGTCGGGAAGCCGTACCAACTGCCCGTGGAATCACGTCGTTGGCGTAGGCTTGCGCTTCGTTCTTGGCCCGCTCGCGCTCCTGGCCCGCCTTGAGCACGTCGTCGAACGCTGCCTGCACCTGCTCGGGTGGCCGCACACCACCCTGTTGCAGGTTGATGCCCACGACCTCGATGCCCACCTTGTACTGGTCCAGGATGCGCTGCATGATGGAGCGCACCCGCACCGCTATCTGGTCCCGCTCTTCCGACAAGGCCGAGTCCATGCGCATCTTGCCCACCACCTCGCGCACCGCCGTTTCTGCGGCCTGGACCACGGCCTCACCCGGGCTCTTGCTCTCGAACAGGAAAGCACGTGCATCATTGAGCCGGTATTGCACTGCGAACTTGATTTCGACAATGTTCTCGTCCTCAGTCAGCATGGCCGATTCCCGCAAGCCGGTGGCCTTGATGATGGTGTCCCGACCAACGTCGACCGAACGGATCTGGGTCACGAATATGAGTTCATGACGCTGGATTGGATAGGGCAACCTCCAGTTGAAACCAGCACCGGCCGTGGACTTGTAGCGACCAAACTGGGTGATCACCGCCTGCTGACCTTCCTGCACGATGAAGAATCCGGTCCCAAGCCAGATCAGCAGGACCACCCCGGCGATCAACCCGGCACCCAGGCCCGCGCTTTTCATATCCGGTTGAAATCCGCCGCCACCACCAGAACTGCCGCCGCCATTGCCGCCGCGACCTCGCCCAGCGCCAAACAGGCCGCCGAGCTTGCGATTGAAGTCGCGCCAGAGTTCGTCCAGGTCTGGCGGCCCCTGGTTTGGAGTCCGGCCCGG
>JANMKM010000564.1:0-7770 GCA_031372035.1 Rhodoferax sp.
AACTTTTCCAGGTTGCCGTTGGGGTCGTAATACGTGAACCGGCTCGCGGCCACGACCTGCGAGACCAGGATCACCTTGCCATCAGGCGTGATGCGCGCCAGGCTGGGCGTCGTCAGGTACCCTGGACTCGTCCACCTGAGCTGATGGTTCCAGATCGCCTCCTCGCCGTTTTTCGGGATCGGGAACGGGATGCCGCCGTATGCCCCCTTGGGGTAAGGACCTTGTTCGCCGTCAGGGACCATCGTCGCCCGGGTCGCGTTCTTGAAGGTGTTGTCATACACCCATTGCGGCGCCCGCGCGGTTCGCCGGGTGGGAAACACCTCGACCTTGAAACCAGGGCGCTTCTTCAACAGGGCCATGGTGCCGTCGGTCAGCTTGTCCGCATACTGCGCCGCGTTTTGCGGCGTGATGGTGAGCAGGGGCTTGTCCTTGCCAAACAGGTCCGAAATCGAAGGAGAGGTGGCCGAAGCATCGGCCGGATAGCCGCCTTCCCAAGGCGGAATGGATCCATCCTTGTTGCCGGCACGCTCGCCGCCCAGCGGGGTCAGCGTGGTCTTGAGTTTGGCCGCTTCATCGGCGGAAACAGCGGCACGTGCAACCGGGGCCGCCAGCGTTGCGCACGCCAAGGTGAGCAGTGTCAATCGAGTAAATGTGATCATGTGATTCTCCATCAGAAGGTGCGACGCAGCGACAGCGAGACGAAATTCCGGTCCTTCGCGCTCTGGGCGAAGGTGAATGTGCCGTTGACGGTGGGGGTGCTAGAGGAATACGTGGCAGTGTTTTCACTACCGTAGAAGTGGGTGTAGGCCAGCGTGAAATCCCACACGGTCAAGTAGTTGCCGGCCAGCGTCAGGGTCATGTCGCCGCCCTTGTCAGGCCCGAACACCACCACCGGCGACTTGCCGTTGTTATAGCCCACGGAGATGGACGGTGTGAGGTCCAGGCCGTCCATCACGTTGCGTTGCGGCGCAGAGAATACGGCACGCACAGCGGACGCGCTGCGGTCCGTGCCAGGATCCAAGGCCCCATTGGCGCGGCCTGACGCTGCTGCCGTTGGCGTGCAGTTGCGGGTGCAGCTGGTCAGCTGGTTGTAGGCCACCTCCATGGTGAGGCTGGGTTCGTTGGACAGGAAGAACCTCGGCATTGTCCAGATCAGCGACAAATTGGCGTGGGCCGAGTTACCAATGGCATAGAGCGGGTTTTGGTTGTTGTCCGCCACCACCGGCCCGAGCACGAGCTGCGGGTCGTTGGTAAGCGGCGTGCCACGGCGAACTGAGACCTCAGCGGCTACGTTGACCGCGCCCACGGTCGTGGTGGCGCTGACGCCGAACGCCTTGATACCCTCCGGAAAGACCTGCTGGTACGAACCCGTCACGGCAGCGGGGATGCCACCCGACCCGGGCCGGGAATAAAATACGGGCGTCTTGGCGTGGTAGCGTGTCGCATAGATGCCCACGTCGAATTCGCCCAGCTGCGTGCGCAGGCCCAGGCCGAACTGGCCGCTGTTCTTGGCTTCAATGTCGGGTCCGCGGGCGAAGCCGATGGGCGCGGCCCCGGGCGCGAGCCGTATCCGCTCGCTGCCATCAAACAGTAAGTCCCCAGTTGAGAAGTAGCTGCCGGCCGCGGGCAGACGGGTACGTGCCCAATCGTATTGGTAGTAGCCCATCAAGGTCAGCGCTGGCGACAGCTGCAACTGGCCCGAGAGCTGACCTACCGGCATGAGGATTTCCTTGGTGGTCGATCCGGGCACCGATGCAGCCTTGATCGCATCCACCGGCGACTGGGTTCCGGAAATGGCGTTGTTGCCGAAGAACAAGCTCTCGCCCCAGATCACCGTGTGCCGGCCCAGGCGGCCACTCATGCGCGCAGTGCCGACGTCTGTTGCACCAAAGACGAATGCGTCCAGCAACTCGGCCTTGCGTCCGTGTAGGTTACGCGTGGCTTCGGTGAATTCGTTATAGGGTACTGACAGAGAGTTGTTGGTGGCCGCAGAGTCATTGGCATTGGTCCGGTTGTAGACCGCGTCATACCAAGCCGCCGCGCTGACGCGCAGGCCGAAACTCTTGCGATAGACCAAGTCTAGTTCGGACAACAGATCGACCCGGTTAGAGATGAGGCTGCCATTCTTGAAGTTGCGGTCGCCGTCGTCGCCGTTGAGCGTCGCGGGGACGGCGCTGCCATCCGCCGGGTTGGGGACGAATTGGGTGAGAGTGGCCGATTGGTTCTTGGCGCGAATGCCAGCAGAATACTTGAACGTGTTGTCCCAGCGCAGCTCGACGTCGGGGTTGCTCATTTCGATCGGCGCTGCAACCGAGCAACCGGCCGCAGTGACCAGGCTGGTGGCGACGGCCACGGACCGAAGCCGCCGGCGGCAAATCGTTCCGCCCGATGGAAGTTCCTTTTACTCGCATTCGTTTCTCCTAGATTCGATGGTTTGGCGCATGAACTCCGATTACTGATCTGCCCAGCAACATGCCCTTCATACTCTTGCTGGTGCCGGCGGATGAAGTCGTATCCGCCAAGAGGTGCATGTAATGTATGCAGCTCTTCACGGCATGGGAAATGACAAATACTGCTGCGCCATAGCCGGGTACTTGATTGATGGCGGCCAGCCTGCGGGTTATCCAGTAGTACGGCTTACAAGCAGCTCACGACAATCGACCCATGACGCCCAAGTTGACGCACATCCGCTTGTTTGTCGCTGTGTATGAGGAAGGCTCGTTCACGGCGGCTGCCAGCCGCGAGGGGTTGGGCCAGTCCGGCGTTTCCGCGCACGTACGGCAGTTGGAAATGCAACTGGGCGTGCAGCTTTTCGCCCGCGATCGCGCGATCGTCCCCACACCGGCCGGCCATGCCTACTACCGCCATTGCGTGGAGCTGCTACGCACGCATACGGCCGCATACCAAGCGGTAGGCGGCCGCAGCGCGGAGCAACCCGCCAGTGCGCTACGCATCGGCATGATCCCGACCATGACGCGTTCGGTATTCAGCCGGGCGCTCCGCGCCTTCGAGGCCGCCCATCCCGCCGTGTCCGTCCAATTGACGGAAGGCGGTGGCAGTGTGATTGCGACCGCTGTGCGGCGCGGCATGCTGGATTTCGGCATCGTGCAGCGCATGCCGGACGACGCCACCGGAACTAGCGGGCTACGCACCTCGTTGTTCACAAGAACACCGGCGTTCCTGATTTCCGCACCCAACTCCGCGATGCCCCATTGCGAGCCGATTCGCCTGCACGACGTCAAGGATCTGCACCTGGTGCTGCCCGTCGGGCGGCGGCCGTTGCTGGAACAGTACCTGATCGACCACAAAGTCCAGGTCGCGCAGCGGCTCTGCTGGTTCGAGTCCATGCTGGGCGCCATGGACCTGGTACGTTCCAGCCACTGGATGGCCATCATTTCTGGACTGTTCATCGCCGACGACTTACGGCGTCGGCGCTTTACGCTCAACCCGCTGGCCCATCCCATGCTCTGGGATGATCTGCTGCTGGTGGAGCCGGAGCGCAAACCCTTGCCCGCGGTGGCCCACGACTTCATTGCGTTGTTGAGCAAAGCCACCGAGGAGATCAACGCGATCACGATTCGCATCGCTCAAGGCGAAAGGCCGCCGAGCCTCAGCCAGGCTCTTGGCCCCGAGCAACTATTCAGCCCGCAGCCTGCACGGGCCGCCCCGTCCCATGGATGAATCACTGCCCGGCCTGCGTGAGATGCGAATGTTCGTGGCGGTGTATGAGAAACGATCATTCACCGCCGCGGCTGAACGCGAATTCGCCACCCAATCGGGCGTATCTCAACATGTCAAGCAGCTCGAAGAATGGCTGGGAGTGCAGCTGTTTGACCGGCAGAAGAAGACGGTGGAGTCCACCGCGGCGGGTGACTTGTTCTACCAGCACTGCCGGGAGGTGCTGGCTGCCAACTCCAGGGCCATGCTGGCGCTGGACAGATTCGGATCCGGCCTCTCCGGCGAAGTCCGTTTCGGGCTGACGCCTACACTGGCGACCCATCAGCTCGCGCCAGCCTATCTGCGCCTGACGAAGGAGAACCCCAACGCATCCATCGCGGTGATCGACGCCCCCAGCAACATGCTGATCGATATGGTGCGGGCCAAGGAACTTGACTTCGCAATCATTCCGTCGATTTCGCAGCCCCCCCCGGATCTGGTCACGACTGTCTTTGCCGCAGCGCCTGCGTTCCTGGTGTCATCCATCACCCGTGCCGGTGCCTTCGGGCATGGGGAGACCATCGGACTCGACAAGCTGGCGGGCCTCAAGCTGTTGGCGCCTGACAGCCGCGAGCATGCGGAGTGGATCGGCTCGCAGCTGGACATGCAAGCGGGGCCGGGCCCTCGTTACCAGCTCGACGCCGTGCTGGCCATACTCGACCTCATCCGGCAAAGCGAGTGGATGGCCATTCTTCCTGGCCTGCTCTTCGTTCACGACATCAGCGCCGATCCTTCAGAGCGGGACTTCAACCTTAACCCCTTCTCTGGCTCCGGCCTGACGCTGGAACTGCTGCTGGTGCGGCCGGCCGTGCCAATGCTTTCACCGCTGACACTGGCAGCCATCGGCGCTATCCAGCAGGTGACTCAGGAGCACATCCTGCTGCTGCGCACGTTCTCGTCGGAGAACGAGCCGGCCGCGGGCTAGCCTCGCGCTCGCATCGAGCGCTGAATCCAGCCCTGCCTGAGCTACAGCGCGTGCCGCCTCGGCGCAGACCGTTCAGACTCCACTGCGAGACGCGTTGAAGGCGGCAGTTTCCTTGCGCACGAACGCCTCGAAGGTGGTCGGAGAGCGACCGAGCAGCCAAGTCAAGACGTTCGGATTGCCGAGGAAGTCATGGTTGCTATAGCGCACCTCGATGGCGCGGATCATCCGCAATTGGTACTCAAGGGCGCTCGGGTCGGAATCGCCCATTCGCGCACGGAGGAAAGCCTCCGAATCCATGCGCTCGACCCGGATGTCGCGCCCAAGCACCTCGGAGAGTACCCGGCCGATGTCATGACCCGTGAAGCGGCCAGGTCCGGCGAGCTCATAGGTTGCGGCTGAATGGTGTTCCGGGTTGGTCAGCACCCGTGCGACGACGTCTGTGACGTCGTCAAGGGCCACCATGGACTGACGCCGGTCCAGCGCCCATGACAGCCGGAAAACATCCTCCTCGAACACCGACTTGAGGCGGTGCGGCAACATGTAGTTGGCCGGCTGCAGGATCGTGAACTCCATTCCGCAGGACAGCAGATGCTCTTCCAGGTCGCGTTTGATCTCGTGCTGGATCAAGTCGGTGGTGATGGCGTGAAGCACCGAGCTGAACACGAAGTGGCCGACGCCCGCAGCCCGCGCCGCATCCATCATGGCGAAGCCCATGGCGCGTTCGGCACTGTGCAAGGTCGGGCCGATATGGTAGAGGCTCGCGACACCGCGCACAGCCTGCGCAATGAAGGCGGCGTCAGCAAGATCGCCTACCAACACCTGCTGCACGCCCTGCTCCCGGAGATAGCGGGCCGACTCTTCGGTCCTCACGCAAGCCCGCACGCGATGCCCTGCCTCAAGAAGCTTCGGGATCAGCCGCTTGCCTTGGTTGCCGTTGGCGGAGGTGATTAAGATCATTGGGCAATTGCACTGCGATCAGGAAGACATCACCGAAAGCGAGGCTCCCAAGCCTGCGCTGGTCAGGGCGTCGAGGTGAGTCATGCTCAATTCGAGTCCCATCGAACCGGCCAACTCATCTAACTGAGCGACACTCGTGGCGCTTGCGATCGGCGCGGTGACGCCTTGCTGCGATGCGAGCCAGGCGAGCGCGATCTGCGCCAGGGTCGCGCCAGTCTGTTCAGCGATCGAGTCCATCACTGCGAGCACGGCCATCCCCTTGCCCTCGATAAACGGCGTCATCCGGCGACCACGCACGCTCTTGCCGAGATCGGCCGCACTGCGATATTTACCGGTGAGGAAGCCCGCAGCGAGGCCGAAATAGGGCACGACACCTATATCTTGCGCGACGCAATAGTTCTGCAACTCGCCCTCGAATGTGTGACGGCTGACGAGGTTGTATTCGGGCTGCAGTACCTGGAACTGGGGCAGGCCGAGCGCCTGGGCCGCCTCGTTGGCCGACTTGAGGCGCGCTGCGCTGAAATTCGATGCGCCCAGGGCGCGTACCTTGCCGGCATCGATCAGCTTGCCAAACGCGTTGAGCACATCTTCCTGGGGCGTGTCTTCGTCGTCATGATGCGCAAAATAGAGATCGATCTGGTCCACGCCGAGACGCTTCAGTGAAGCCTCGCACGCAGCGGCAATGCGCGCCGGTGCCAGCTTCTCGCCGCCCTCACCAGGCAACTCGCCGACCTTCGTCGCGATCTGCATCTTGTTGCGCCTGCCGCTCGCCTTGAGCCACTCGCCGATCATGCTTTCGGATTCGCCGCCTTCGTGACCGGGCACCCAGACGGAATAGGCGTCCGCTGTATCGATCATCGTGCCTCCGGCCGCCGCGAAGGCGTCGAGCACCGCGAAGCTTGCCTGTTTATCGAGAGTCCAGCTGAAGACATTGCCACCGAGCACTAGGGGCGCGATGCGAAGGCCGGTCGCGCCGAGCGGGCGAAGCTTGGTCATTTGAGTTGCACCTGAAGGGGACCGTCGGTGCTCGCGGGGCACTGGGTTTCAGCGACCGCCCAGCTTTCTGCGGCGACGGGCAGCCTGCCAAAGCAGAACGCAAAGGCACAGCTTGGTTCTACTGTAGCGGCCACGATCATGGCCATATCGGCTGACCAGTCACCACCTTGCGTTTGTGGCAAAGAGGATGTACGTTGCATCGCGGACTCCTAGGGAACGATGGGCAGCTGCAGATAGCTGGGGTACTCCGGGCCGGTGTAGATGCGGTTCATCGCTCCGGCGTGATAGCTCTTGTCATAGGCGCGGACCGGCACACCCGCCGGCGAATACGGCTGGACGTCGACGCGGAGGCGACAGCCTTTGCGGATCAATGCAGTGCTGGGGTTGAGCCCGACCTCGACCGGCACGATCTCGCCGCCTTTCAACGGCGCGCAATCCTTTTCCAGATGGGTGTGCACTGGCCAATATTCGGTGGATCGATCAGCGTCGAGCTTGCGGCGAGATACCTTCAAAAAGCCATGTCCTACCGGATGAATGTGGACCGGATCAGCCGGAAGCACCACCGACTCATATCGGATTTCGCGGTCTTGCTCGTCCAGGATGCGCAGCGACACGAACACATCCATGTCCGCGCTGGTCGATTCCACCCAGAGGCCGACCTTCATGTAGCCGGCGAGCACTCTGTCTTCGGTCACCGGATCACTGACGAAAGAGATGCCGGTGGACCAGCGCGGTGTTCCGTCGTTGGACCCGCTGGGCGCAAGCGTGGGAGTGCCCAGCTCGAGGTGGGCGTCATATTCGGCGCTGCTTTGCACTGCAGGCAAGGCTTCGCTGATACGTAGCATGTCGTGGCGCCTGCCATCGTTTTGCCAGTCTGACGGCCGGGCATCCAGGTACCAGCGGCGATACTCGGTCCGCGCGATCGGCCAGTCTTTTTCTTTCAAGACAAAGTGGGCGCCATTGCCGGTCCGCACCTGCACCCGGACCGGGGCATCCAACGCGCAGTTGATCTCGGTGCCCTTGAGCCAGCAATCGAAATACCGCATATGCTCGGCGATCGATTTTTCGCTGTAGCAACCGGGAAACCACGCATCAGTGAAATCGAACCGCCTCGACTTTGCAGCAGTGGAATGGATGAAGGTCTCGCTGCTGCCCAATTGGTGGATGGTGGCGCC
>JANMKM010000573.1:0-12176 GCA_031372035.1 Rhodoferax sp.
TCCAGCGCAAGTTCATCTTGGTCGAGGGCGAAGCCTACGCCGACAACCTCACAGCCGAACGGGTGCGCCGCGCCATCAAGGGCTACGCCTGGGGCGGCACGCAGCGCGAAACGCTGTTGGAGGAGAGGATCACGTTCACCCAGTTCAAGCGCGCGGATGACTGGTTGCAGAAGGTGGAGGCGATCAAGGCCCGGGAAGGCTTTGCCGAGGGCGACCTGGCGGATCGAGGCACACGTCGCAAGAAGCGCTTTTCAAAGATCAATGTCGAGTTGAAGGATGGTCTGCTGCGGGTCGAAGGCGAAAAGCAGGTAGCGCAGATGGTGGACGGCCTGGGTGGTGAATTCACTTACTGCACGCTGGGCGAACCGCTGGATATCGAGAAGCTGCTGTCTGGCGCCTCGCTGCCCACTGGCGATGCCCTGGGTGCCTGGCTGTTCCACACGGCTACGGGCGGTACCCTGCAGCCCCTACCCCGAGGCGCGCCGCAGTGGTACCTGGGCGAAGCCAAGGATGCGCATGTCTGGCTGGTCTATCAACCTGACTTGATGTTTCTAAAGTCTCCCCAGGCTGCTCTCACGCTGACCATGGCCCGGACCTTTGCCGACTGGGGCCGCTCGCGCAACCAAGGGGCGGGCGACGGCAAGCGCCATCTGGTATTTGCGCCGGCCAAATACCTCAGCAACAGGCAATTGCTAGAGCACGGCGTGGACTTTGCACCGTTGCCGTTCGCGTTGTATCGGGAGGGATGACAAATGGCGAACCACCGTGAACGCTTCGAATTGGCTCGCGACCAGTTTGGCAAAGCACTACAACGTTTGCACGAGGTCTTGGAGCTGGACGAAACGCCGGTGGTTCGCGATGCGCTCATTCAGCGCTTCGAATTCACATATGAGCTGGCATGGAAGAGCATGTTCTATTGGTTGCGGGATCAAGGCGAGGATGTACCAGAGGTAGTCAGGCAAGTATTGCAGGCGGCCTTCCGAACCGGCTTGATCGGCGACCCGAAACTATGGGAGCAAACCAAGGACAGCCGCAACCAGACCAGTCACACGTACAACGAATTGAAAGCGGTCGAAGTAGCTGGTTTTGTGCGGGCGCACGCATTGGCTGCCTTTGATGCGCTTGGCGAGCGGCTCAACAGCCTGTGAGCGGTACCGCAATGTCGTTTGACCCAAAGCCACCCTTTGGCATTGCGCCCAATGTCCACGCAAAGCTGCTGCATCTGTTCGAACTGACCCCTGGGTTGGCTCGGGTGTGGGTGTATGGCTCGCGCGCCAGGGGCGACGCGCGTCCGGAATCCGATATCGATCTGGCATTTGACTGGCCCGACGCCGGACATGAATTTCTGCGCCTGAAAGACCAGATTGACGAACTCGGGCTGATCTATCGCATTGACGCCTTACTGTGGCAAGACACACTCACAGAAGACTTTCGTTCACGTATTACTCAGGACCGCAAGGTGTTCTGGGAGCCGCGGCGCCACAACGCCAACGTTGAATCGATGGGCGCGACCCAGCTCAAGCCTTTTCAGGCGACGGTGCTGACGCAGCTGGATGGCTATCTGGCCGAATTGAAGAAGTATCGGGCCCAGGCGCAGGCAGCCATGAAAGCGTTAGGGGCCATGGAGAACATGGAAGACCTGGTGCGCGAAGCTTCCGATTTCCCGAAGAAGGTGTGGAACCTGCTCAAGACGCAGGGCAACCTGCCAGCGACATTTGCGCAGCAGCCGCACTCCAGCCGCTTTGATGGTGCCGGCCGGGCCATTCCCAATGTGTGCCTGAAAGTGCCCACCGGCGGCGGCAAAACCTTGCTGGCAGCGGCCAGCGTGGGCAGGGTTTTTTCCAGCTATCTGAACCGGCACACCGGGCTGGTGCTGTGGATCGTGCCAAATGAGGCGATCTACCGGCAGACACTCAAGACCCTGGCGGACAGAGACCATCCTTACCGGCAGATGCTGAGTGTTGCAGGAGCGGGCCGGGTCAAGATCTTGCAAAAGGATTCGCCGTTGACCCGGCTCGACGTGGATTCGCATCTGTGTGTGATGCTGCTGATGCTGCAGTCTGCGGCGCGCAAGGACGAAGCCCAACGCAAGCTCAAGGCCTTCAGGGACCGCGGCAATGTGCTGGGCTTCACGCCGCGAGAGGACGACCTGGAGGCGCACTGGAAACTGCTGGCTGCGGTGCCGAATCTGGACGCCTACGCACCCTGGGGTGCCAGCCAGGCCGAAGCACGTGCCACCAAGGGCAGCATTGTGAAAAGCTCGCTCGGCAATGTATTGCGGCTGGTGCAGCCGATGGTGGTCATTGACGAAGGCCACCATGCCTACACCGAAAACGCGCTGCGCACGCTCGACGGATTCAACCCATGCTTCATGCTGGAGCTTTCAGCCACGCCACGCGTGTCAAGCGTCAAGGGTTCCGGTTCCAACATCTTGGTAGATGTACGCGGGACGGATCTGGAACAGGCCGAAATGATCAAGCTGCCGATCAACGTGGACATGCGCGGTTGGGCCGACTGGCAGAGTTGCTTGGCGTCCAGCGTGGACCGGCTCAACAGCCTGAACGCCGAGGCGGTGGAACTGTTTGCGGAGACCAACCGCTACATCCGGCCGATCCTGCTGGTACAGGTGGAGCGCACCGGAAAAGACATGCGTGACAGCGGCTTCATCCACGCCGAGGACGCCAAGACCTATCTGATGCAGCTGGGCTTTTCTGCGGCGCAGATTGCCATCAAGACATCGGACAAGGACGATCTGAAGGCGCCGGAGAACATTGATCTGCTCGACCCGGCTTGTGAAGTACGCGTCATCATCACCAAGCAGGCGCTGCAGGAGGGCTGGGACTGCCCGTTTGCCTATGTGCTTTGCGCCCTGGCAGCGGGCAAGGAAGTGCGCGCCATGACGCAATTGGTGGGCCGCATCCTGCGCCTGCCGCATGTAGCGAAAACGGGGCGCGCAGCGCTCGACGCCTGCTACGTGCTGTGCCACGACGCCAAAACCGGCGAAGTGATCAAGGCTATCAAACACTCATTGGAAACGGAAGGCATGGGCGACCTGGCGTTGACAGTGCAAGGAAGTAGCGACAGTGGCGCCAGCAAGCCGATCCCGTTCAAGCGCAGACCGCAGTTTGCTCACCTGCGTATCTTTCTGCCCCGGGTCACCTGGGTGGAGTCCGACGGGCTGGGTCGCAAGCGGCGCCGCGAACTGGCCTATGAGAGCGACATCCTGTCTCAGGTGGATTGGTCAGCCCTGAATACTGACGCACTGGCTCAGGGCTGGGCACCGTCGAGCCAAGGCGCACAGGGGCAGAGCTTCAGCGTGGACCTGGATGTGCTGGAGCATCCGGAGGCTGTGAACACCCGCCTTGCCAGCACTGCGCCAATTGCTCTGGACCGCGCCCGGCTGGTGCGCGGGGTGCTCGACATTGCGCCCAACGCGTGGTGGGTCTGGACCTGGGTGGATGCCGTGCTGCACCGTTTGATGCAACAGGGATATCCCGAGAAGGTCTTGGCTGCGAGCAGTGCTTCCTTGCTGGAGCGATTTCGGATGGATCTGGAAGTGCAGCGCGACCGGCTAGCGCAATCGGTCTTCGAAGCGTGTGTTGCCAACGGACAGATTGAGTTTCGGCTTAGGGCCGATGCCACGGACTACGAAGTACCGGCAGAGTTTGCGTTGGAGCTTTCAGGGAAACCGCAGCCTTTGGTACGGGATGACGGCAAGCTGGTAGACAAGAGCCTGTTCGAACCCGCCTTCACGGCCCTGACTGACAACGGCTTGGAGCGGGACGTTGCCTGCTACCTGGACAGCCAGGCCGCACTAAGATGGTGGCATCGCAACGTGGCCAAAGCGCAATACGGGTTGCAAGGCTGGAAACGACACAAGGTTTATCCGGACTTTGTGTTTGCCCGCGTATCCGGCCTGGGCGCCGACAAGGTCGTGGAGCTGGAGACCAAGGGCTTGCACCTGGCCGGGTCGAACGATACCAACTACAAGCAGGCACTGCTGCAGCGCCTGAGTAGCGCCTATGCCGACCAATCACTCGCTCGTGCGGGTGAAGTTGAGCTGGTGGGGCCGGGCCAGAGCCTGATCTGTGATCTGGTGTTCGATGGTGACTGGCAGGGAACTCTGAATGCCAGGCACTTTGCGGCTTGATCCAAGCGGGTTTCACAGCACAGCAAACGCGACCACCGCCACGACGGTCGGAATCAAGGCGCCGAGCAGCAATTCGCCGGCGCCGATGGACGCGTCCGAGAAGCCATGCCGCAGCAAGGCGACACCAGCAGGGTTGGGCGCGTTGGCAATGATCGTCAACCCGCCTCCAGCGACAGCACCGGCCACCAGGCTGTACTTGGCAGCATCTGAAATCCCCACGATGAGCGAACCCAGATAGGTCAAGGCTGCGTTGTCTGTGACCGCTGTCAGAGCAGTGGCTGCGAAAAACAAGGCCGGCGCCGACATGCCTGACACCACCGGTTGCAGCCACCATTGCTGCATTCCACCAAGCACCACCAGGCCCGCCAGAAAAAACCCGACCAGCAGTGCCTCCCGGATGATCAGTGGGCTCTGGTGTTGCTCATAGGCGTGCGCAAAGCCCAGAAACATCAAGAACAGACCGAGGAAGGCCACCGGATGATGCGCCAGCGCCACGACAGCAGCCAGAAAGGCCAGATGCACCACGACCAACAGTCCGGGAATCGGACGTTGCGTATCCGTCGGATCGGTGGGCACTGCCTCGGGCAAGGTCCGGCTCAACACAGCGGTCGCGATGCTGGCATTGATGACCACGGCAATGGCCGCCTTCCAGCCAAACGTGGCGAGCATGAAGCCCGAGCTCCAGTTCCATGCGGCTGCAACCATCAGCACCGGCGGCGCTGCAAACGACGTCAAGGTACCGCCGATGGACACATTGACGAACAAGACGCCCAGCGCCAGATACTTGGTGCGCTCGGCAACATCGCGCTGGAAGACCGTGGGTGCCAGCATCAACGCCGCAATCGTCATGGCCGCGGGCTCGGTGATGGCCGAGCCAAGCAGGGGCACGGCCGCCAGCCCCAGCCAGACGGTCGCAACAGGCGTACGGACAGGTGCCAGGCGCGCGAGGTAGCCGATCACCTGTCCGACCACATGCAGAATCGGCCGCGAGGCCGCAATGACCATGACAACGAAGACGAACAAGGGCTCCGTGTACTGGCGCGATTCGGCGTACGCCAGTGCCTCTGCGCCACTGTTGACTAGCGCGATCAGCAGGACCAGCACAATGGCCCAGAACCCGAACACCACTTCGACCTCGCCCAGCAGATGCCAGAGCCCTGCATGGCGGGGATAGCGGTGCGACAGCCGCTCGAACAGCTTGGTGGCGAAGGTGTGGGCAAGAGCCACCGCAAAAAGCGCGGCGGCAATCCATTCAATAGGAGTGGCGGGCATCTGGTTCCTGAACGTGTATCAGCCGCGTGGCGGCCCGACCAGCGCAAGAACCTGTCGCCCTTCACATGGTCGACACCCGCAGGTAGTGTAGCCGCTGGGTGTCAGCTGATAGGGGCGTCAACCACCCGAAGCCGTTGCTGCAGGGACTACCGAAGATGACATGGCCTATAGCCCGCACGACCGAAAACCGCAGAACATCTCGTCACGTTGCGGCAGGCTGAAATTGCGCAGCTTGGGCGAGCGCAGCCGCTCGCGGGTGGCGAAGGATGCGCCGCGCAGCACCTTGTGGCTGCCGAAGCAGGGCTGCGAATAGTCCACATCCGGGTCCGGTACAAAGGCACTGCCGGCTTCGCCGCCATAGGGCCGGAAGGTGGTGCCGGTCCATTCCCAGACCTCGCCCCAGTGAAAGCCGCGGCGCACCGCGGTATGCGCCGCCACCTCCCATTCCACCTCGGCCGGCAGGCGCCGGCCTGCCCAGCGGCACCAGGCGTCGGCCTCCCACCAGCTGACGTGCATCACCGGCTGGCCGCCCATCATGCGGCGCGACTGGCCAAAGCGGGTCTGCAGCACGGCTCCGCTGGCGCCACCGATCTGCTCCACGTAACGCGGCCCGCGCCGGCCCTCGGCCGCGGCGCGCTGCTGCAACCAGTCCCAGCCTGCTGCCTGCCAGAACGCGGGCCGGTCATAGCCGCCGTCCGCCACGAACTCCATGTACTGTGACCAGTTGACGACCTCGGCATCGATCTCGAACTCCGGCAGCGCCACGCGCTCAGCCGGGCGCTCGTTGTCATAGCAAAAGCCGCCGCCGTCCCAGCCCAGTTGCCAATGGCAGGCCGGCACCAGCACCGGCGCGCGTGCGGCGCGAGGGCCTGGCATCGGCAGGGTCAGCGGCAAGCCCAGGGTCTGCGCCATCTGCACCAGGCTCTCGCTGTGCATGTCCTCATGGAACAGGCACAGGCGGTAGAAGTACAGGGCGTCGTCATCGTCGGTCGCCTTCTCCAGCAGTTCCAGGCTGGCATCCAGCGTCGCCAGCAGATAGCCCTTGATGTCGCCCAGGCTCGGCAGCTCCAGCGCCCAGCGCCGATCATGCGGCACCTGGCGCGCATTCCACCACTGGTCGGCACGCGGCTCGATCGACGCCAGCCGGAGCGCGAACGGGTCACAGCGCCGGCCCCGGCCGCGCTGCAGATTGCGCGCCAGCCACCATTCCTGGTACCAGCCCACATGGCCCAGCTGCCACAGCGGCGGATCAATCTCTTCGAGCTTCGGCACCACGAACATGGCCGGCTCCAGCGCCGGTTCGAGCTGAGCCATCAGATGCAGCAGATGGTTGCGTGTGTCCATCAGGGCCAGCGACAACAGCTCGGGGCCGGCGCTGCGCACGTCAGAAGATTCCATGGGTCGGGTGGCGTTACTGTGCATGGTGCCTTGCGCCAACTGCGGCAGGTGACGGCTGGGGCTGTCGCGATTACAGCACGTGCGGGGCTGGAATCCACGTTGGGAACACGGGCCACAGGCGCCCGGCATAAGGGAAACCCCCTGCCGAACGGCAGGTACCCATCCCTACAATTCTGCTGGTTCGGCCTTGACACCGTGGCCATGGCCACAACGGCCGGCAAGCAAGCCCTGGCGCGAGCCGCGCGTTTTTCACTACTGATTGGAGAATTCCATGGATCGTCGTTTGGTCATCAAGAATGCCGGCTTGGCCGGTGTGCTCGCAGCCGGCGTCGCGCCGGCCATCGTGCACGCACAGGCCAATGTGCGCTGGCGCCTGACGTCGAGCTTCCCGAAGTCGCTCGACACCCTGTTCGGCGTGAATGACGTGTTCGCCAAGCATGTCAGCGACATGACCGGTGGCAAGTTCCAGATTTCCACCCACGCGGCCGGCGAGATCGTGCCAGCGTTTGGCACGGTGGACGCATTGCAGGCCGGCACCGTGGAGGCCGCCAACACGGCGCCCTACTACTACTTCGGCAAGGACCCGACCTTTGCCCTGGGCTGCGCCATTCCCTTCGGTTTGAACAGCCGCCAGATGACGGCCTGGATGTATGAGGGCAATGGCCTGAAGCTGATGCGCGAGTTCTACCGCAACTACAACATCATCAGCTTCCCGATGGGCAACACCGGCGCCCAGATGGGTGGCTGGTGGCGCAAGGAGGTCAAGTCGCTGGCCGATATCAAGGGCGTGAAGTTCCGCACCGGCGGCTTCAGCGGCAAGGTGTTCGAGCGCATCGGTGGCGTTGCCGCCAACATTCCCGGCGGCGAGATCTACACCGCGCTGGAAAAGGGCACGATCGACGCGGCTGAGTGGGTCGGTCCGTATGACGACCAGAAGCTCGGTTTTCAGAAGATTGCCCAGTACTACGCCTATCCCGGCTACTGGGAAGGCGGCCCTCAGCTGGATCTGCACGTCAACATCAAGGCCTACGATGCCTTGTCCAGCGATTACAAGGCGATCATCGAAGCGGCCGCGGCCTATGCCCACATCGACATGCAAGCCAAGTATGACGCCCGCAATTCAGCCTCGCTGAAGCAGCTGGTAGCCGGCGGCACCAAGCTGTTTCGCTTCCCGAAGGACATGATGGATGCGGCCTTCAAGGAGTCGATGGCCCTGTATTCAGAGCTCTCGGCCACCAACCCGGCCTGGAAAAAGGTCTACGAAGATTTCGCCGTATTCCGGCGCGACGTGAACCTGTGGTTCCGATTCACTGAGGCCGGTTTCGACGACTACATGCAAAGCGCCAGGCTGTAACAGCGCGCGCCGGCAACGGCGCTTGCAGGGTCCTGCGGGGCGGGACCCTGCAAAGCAAAAGGGCTGCAGTGAAGCTGCAGCCCTTTTTTGTCCTATTTCCTGGCCTTGTCCTGCTCCAGGGCGCGGCGTACCGCCTCCATCGGGTCCTCGTCGGCCGCGGGCGCACTGGCGCCTGTAGCCGGCGCCTGGCCCGGCAGAAGTTCCGGTGCAGGCGTTGGACTGACATGCCGGCCACCCGTCATCTGCTCGATCTGCTCGCTGGCCTTGTTCAGATCCAGCACCTTTTCCTTGTCGAGGAAGACCGTCACTGTCTGCGGGAAGAAGATCACGATGCCGACCAGGATCAACTGCATCACCACCCACGGGATGGCACCGAGATAGATGTCCTTGGACTCGACCTTGCGCGGCAAAGAACCATTCTTGAACAGGGTGTCGGAAATGCCACGCAGGTAGAACAGCGCAAAGCCGAAAGGCGGGTGCATGAAGCTGGTCTGCATGTTGACGCAGATCATCACGCCAAACCAGATCATGTCGATGCCGAGTTTGGCTGCCACCGGCGCCAGGAACGGGATGATGATGAAAGCGATCTCGAAGAAGTCGAGAAAGAACGCCAGGAAAAAGATGAAGATGTTGACCGCGATCAGGAAGCCGATCTGACCGCCGGGCAGGCCCGAGAGCATGTGCTCGATCCACTTCGCACCGTCAACCCCCTGGAACACCAGTGAAAACACACGCGAACCAATCAGGATATATACCACCATGGCAGTCAGGCGCATGGTGCTGAGCAAGGCCTCTTTGAGCAGTGGCCAGCTCAGCCGCTTGTGCATCGCGGCCAGGATGAATGCACCCACCGCCCCCATGGCGCCGGCTTCGGTCGGTGTGGCAATCGCGGTATTGAGCCCGGGCAAACCGCCCATGCTGCCCAGCACGGTGAAGATCAGCACTGCCGATGGAACAATGCCGCGCAGGCACTTGGACCACAGGGCCCAGCCCTCCAGCGTGCGTGCCTCCTTGGGCACACCCGGAACGTGCTCTGGCCTGATCCGCGAGAGCAGGAAGGTATACAGCGCAAACAACAGGATCTGCAGGATCGACGGACCCCAGGCTCCCTTGTACATGTCACCCACCGGTTTACCCAACTGGTCCGCCAGCACGATCAGCACCAGCGACGGCGGCACCAGCTGCGTGATCGTGCCCGACGCGGCCAGCACGCCGGTGGCATAGCGCATGTTGTAGTTCCAGCGCATCATGACCGGCAACGAGATCATGGCCATCGCGATTACCTGCCCGGCCACGGTGCCGGTGATCGCGCCCAGGATGAAGCCGACGATGATCACCGAATAGCCCAGACCGCCGCGCACCGGCCCGAACAGCTGGCCCATGGAGTCCAGCATGTCCTCGGCCAGGCCGCACTTCTCCAGGATGGTGCCCATCAGGGTAAAGAAGGGAATCGCCAGTAGCAGGTCGTTGGACAGGATACCGAACACATTGAGCGGCAGTGCCGTCATGAACTCGATTGGGAACCAGCCCATGTAGACGGCATAGAAGCCACAACCCAGGCCCAGCGCGGCCAGCGAAAACGCCACCGGGAAGCCGATCAGCATGACCAATATCAACCCCGCGAACATCAGCGGGGCAAAGGTATCCATGGTCATTGCAGGGGTCTCTCGTAGTGGAAGTCGGCTTCGTACTTGTGGTTCAGCCAGGCAATGCGCTTGATGATTTCCGACAGGCCCTGCAGCAGCAGCAGCGCAAAACCCAGCGGCAGCATCAACATCGCCGGCCAGCGGATCAGGCCACTGGCATTGCTGGACATCTCACCCGAGATGTACATCTTCAGGAACAGCGGCCAGGAGTAGTAGATCATCACGATCAGTACCGGCACCAGGAACAGCAGCATGCCACCGAGATCGATCAGCGCCTGTGTGCGGCCCGAATACAGGCCGTACAGCACGTCAACCCGCACGTGCTCGTTGACCCGTAACACCTGGGCCGCGCCCAGCATCACACAGGCGGCGAAAAGGTACCACTGGATCTCCAGGAATCCATTCGAGCTGTAGTTGAAGACATAGCGCACGATCGCGTTCAGCGCGCTGATGCCGCACGATGCAAACACGCACCACTTCGCGAGGATGGCAAAGCGGTCGTTCACGTAGTCGATACCGCGCGACAAACTCAATAGACCGTTCATTGAATGATTCCGATACCCGGCCAAAAGCCGGCCTGGTTGGGTGATTCCAGCGAGAACGTGAAGGTTAACCTGTCAAATCGGCAGAATCGCGAATACATGCACTCCTGCGACTAGGGGAAAACACTAGCGCCGCAAGCCGATGCACAAGACCGGTGCCGGCGCAATTGACCGCCGGCCAACGCCAAGACTCAGGCGACAACCTTGAGCGCCGGGCGCAACTGCTCGACCAGATCGTGGAAGCGCTCGCTGATCGAGCGCTGGATGCCGTCCGCATCCAGCCCCTGCAAGGCCAGCAGCACGGCCGGGTCACCATGCTCGATGAAGACGTCGGGCAGGCCGAGCTGCAGCAGCGGCATCACCACGCCGGCGTTCTGCAGCGCCTCGGACACGGCGCTGCCGGCCCCGCCCATCACCGCGCCCTCTTCCAGTGTCACGATGGCTTCATGCTCGGCCGCAACCTTGAGCAGCAGCTCCAGATCAAGCGGTTTGACCCAGCGCATGTTGACGACGCTGGCGTTGATGCGTTCGGCCACCTGCAGCGCCGGATACAGCAGGGTACCGAAAGCCAGAATGGCGATGCCCTTGGGCTCGAAGGCTGCAGCAGCATGTGCTGCAGGACGTTGCACGCTGCGCCGGATCTCGGCCTTGCCAAAGGGCAACCCGACAAGCTCGCGCTGCTGCACCGTGCCGACGCCGGCACCGCGCGGATAGCGCACGGCCACCGGATGGTTCTGTTCGAAGGCCGAGCACAACAGCAGCCGGCATTCGTTCTCGTCCGCCGGGCAGGCCAGGCTCATGTTCGGTATGCAGCGCAGGAAGGAGATGTCGTAGGCACCGGCGTGGGTGGCGCCATCGGCACCCACCAGCCCGGCCCGGTCCAGCGCAAACACCACCGGCAGGTTCTGCAGTGCCACGTCATGGATCAGCTGGTCGTAAGCGCGCTGCAGGAAGGTGGAGTAGATCGCCACCACCGGCTTCAGACCCTCGCAGGCCAGCCCGGCGGCAAAGGTCACGGCATGCTGCTCGGCAATGCCGACATCGAAGTAGCGTTTCGGGAAGCGCTTGTGGAACTCCACCATGCCCGAGCCTTCACGCATCGCCGGCGTGACGCCCACCAGGCGCGGGTCCTTGGCCGCCATGTCGCACAGCCACTGGCCAAAAACCTGGCTGAAAGTGGCCTTCGGTGCCACAGCCGGCTTTTGCACACCCACGGCCGGGTCCATCTTGCCGGGGAAGTGGTAGGCCACCGGGTCGGCCTCGGCCAGCTGATAGCCCTTGCCTTTCTTCGTCACCACATGCAGGAACTGCGAGCCACCGAGCTGCTTGATGTTCTGCAGTGTCGGGATCAGGGAGTCGAGGTCATGGCCGTCAATCGGCCCGATGTAGTTGAAGCCGAACTTCTCGAACAGCGTGGCTGGCACCACCATGCCCTTGGCGTGCTCCTCGAAACGCTTGGCCAGCTCGAACAGCGGTGGCGCGCCCTTGAGCACCTGTTTGCCTACATGCTTGGCGGCAGCGTAGAACTGGCCGCTGATGAGCTGTGCCAGATAACGGTTGAGCGCGCCCACCGGCGGGCTGATGCTCATGTCGTTGTCGTTGAGGATCACCAGCAGGTTGCAGTCGGACACGCCGGCGTTGTTCAGGGCCTCGAACGCCATGCCGGCGGTCAGCGCACCGTCGCCGATGATCGCGACCGCCTTGCGGTCCTCGCCCTTGCGCTTGGCCGCCATCGCCATGCCCAGGGCCGCCGAGATGCTGGTGGACGAATGCGCGGTGCCGAAGGTGTCGTACTCGCTCTCGTCGCGGCGCGG
>JANMKM010000605.1:0-2723 GCA_031372035.1 Rhodoferax sp.
TTACCCGCCGACAGCACCGTGGGCCAGGACATCCGCAGCACGCTGCACCTGGACGACACGCTGTTCACGCTCAAGCTCACGCCGAACCTGGCGCACTGTCTGAGCGTCTATGGCGTAGCGCGCGAGGTATCCGCACTGACCGGCGCGCCGTTGACCACACCGCAGTTCCCGCCCGTGTCTGTGAGCCACGACCACACCCTGAAAGTGCGCATCAGTGCGCCGGACCTGTGCGGGCGTTTTTCCGGCCGCATCGTGCGCAATGTGAACACCCGTGCCCAGACACCGGCGTGGATGGTGCAGCGGCTGGCGCGTTGCGGTCAGCGCAGCGTGACGGCGCTGGTAGACATCTCCAACTACGTGATGTTCGAGTTCGGCCGGCCGTCGCACATCTTTGATCTAGACAAGATTCACGGTGGTCTGGACGTGCGCTGGGGCAAGGACCGCGAGCAGCTCAAGCTGCTCAACGGGACGACTGTCACGGTGGTCGCGAAGGTGGGCGTGATTGCCGACGACCTGCAGGTCGAGTCGCTGGCCGGCATTATGGGCGGCGACGCTACGGCGGTTTCCGATGACACGCGCAATGTCTATGTCGAAGCCGCTTTCTGGTGGCCCACGGCCATAGCGGGGCGTTCCCGCCGCTACAACTTTGCCACCGATGCCGGGCATCGCTTCGAGCGCGGCGTGGACCCGGCCCTGACCGTGGAACACATCGAGCACATCACCCGGCTGATCATCGACATCTGTGGAGGCGAGGCCGGCCCCATGGACGACCAGGTGGCCAGCCTGCCGGCACGCACGCCAGTGACCCTGAGGGTGGCGCGGGCCGCCAAGATCATCGGCATGCCACTGAGCCAGCAGCAGTGCGCGGACGCGCTGCAGCGCCTGGGTCTGCCTCTGACGCAGGCGGATGGCGCATTGACTGTCACACCGCCGTCGCACCGCTTTGACCTGCAGATCGAGGAAGACCTGGTGGAGGAGGTGGCGCGCATTGTTGGCTACAACAATCTCCCGGCCACGCCGCCACAGGCACCGATCACGGCCAATGCCCGGTCCGAGTCGCGGCGCAGTGCTTTTGCGCTACGCCACATGCTGGCCGGCCTGGGCTACCAGGAAACCATCAACTTCAGCTTTGTGGACGAGCGCTGGGAGCACGAGTTGGCAGGCAACCCACAGCCGGTGCGCCTACTCAACCCCATGGCCAGTCATCTGAACGTGATGCGTTCGTCACTGCTGGGCTCGCTGGTGCAGGTGTTGAAGTTCAACCTGGACCGCAAGGCCCCACGCGTGCGGGTGTTCGAGCTCGGACGTGTGTTCCTGCGAGATGCCTCCGTGCCCGACAGCGACAGTACGGTGCGTGGCTTTCACCAGCCGATGCGTGTTGCCGGCCTGGCCTATGGCGATGCGGATGCGCTGCAGTGGGGCAGCGCTGACCGCGCCGCTGACTTCTACGATACCAAGGGCGATGTGGAGGCCTTGCTGGCGCCGCTGACTGCGCACTTTCAGGCCGCCAGCCATCCAGCCATGCATCCCGGCCGCTGCGCCAGCGTCTGGCTGGGTGGGCGGATGCTGGGGCATGTGGGGGAGTTGCATCCGAAGTGGCGTCAGGCCTACGAGCTACCTTTGGCTCCGGTGTTGTTTGAACTGGAGCTGGACGCGGTGCTTCAACGCGAGCTGCCGCAGTTCCAAAGCGTGCCGCGCCAACATGCCGTGGAACGTGATATCGCACTGGTGGTGGCCGAGGCCGTGACCCATGACGCCCTGATGGCTGCGGTGCGCGGCGATGGCGCCGCGGCAACAGGCAGCTTGATCAAGAGCGCCCTGTTGTTTGACGTCTACCGGCCCAAGACGGCGGGCGGTGGCATGCAGCCCGGAGAAAAAAGCGTGACCGTGCGCTTGACGCTCCAGGGCGAGGACGCGACACTGACTGAAGCGCAGATCGAGGCCGAGGTAGCAGCCGCTGTGCAACGGGCGGTGGCGCAGGTGCAGGCACGGCAGCGGGTATGAACCGGCGGCCAATAAGACAGAAGAATGAGGACACCCATGGAAATCGCGGTTGAAAGCCTGGAAACACCGGCATTGACGAAGGCCCAGCTGGCAGAGCTGCTGTTCGAGCAGATCGGCCTGAACAAGCGCGAATCCAAGGACATGATTGACGCCTTTTTTGACCTGATCGCCGCCAAACTGGTGGACGGTACCGATGTCAAGATTTCGGGCTTTGGCAACTTCCAGATCCGCACCAAGGCGCCCCGGCCCGGACGCAATCCGCGTACCGGCGAGGCGATCCCGATCGAGGCCCGGCGGGTGGTTACCTTCCACGCCAGCCACAAGCTCAAAGAGCAGATCCAGCTCGAACCCTGAGTTGCGGCTGCTGCCGCTGTTGTTTGCCGCTGACACCCGGCGGGCGTGGTCCTCAGCTTTTCTTTGGCTCCTCCGCAGACATTCTTTGCATCGGGTCAAAACTTAGAGTAACCTCAAAGCTTTCTCTCCTACAGCATTGATTTCAATGGAGAAAGCGCTCCCTGCCATACCCGCCAAACGCTACTTCACCATCGGTGAGGTGGGCGATTTGTGTGGCGTCAAGCCGCACGTGCTACGGTATTGGGAGCAAGAATTCACGCAGCTGCGCCCCATGAAGCGGCGTGGCAATCGGCGCTATTACCAGCACCACGAGGTGTTGATGATCCGGCGCATCCGTGATCTGCTGTACGACCAGGGCTTCACCA
>JANMKM010000623.1:0-1537 GCA_031372035.1 Rhodoferax sp.
GCGCGCCGCCCCGGCGCACGCCATCGCCGGCCCCCACGCCCGAGCGCCCCCGCCGCGCATTGCGTGCCACCACCGGGGGGCGCGCCAGCTGCCGCTTGCGCGCCAGCGTGGCTGCGCTTTCGCGAGCGTTGGCCTGCAGCAGCGCAAGCAGGCGACGGTCAACCGGATCTATAGGCTCGCTCATACATATCGACTATCTATATTGCCGTTTTTACCATAAGTTCACGATTTATTGACCGCTATAACCATACATTCCGACAACACCCAGACCTATGATTTCGGCTAACCACGTTGACGGAGACACGCCATGCAGAACCCATCCAAAGCCATCACCATCCTAGGCGCCGGCCAGATCGGCAGCGCCATGGCAGCCCTGCTGCGGCACCACGGCGGCTACGACATCTGCCTGGCCGACCAGGACCCGGCACGTCTGGACCGGATGCGCCAGCGCGGCTTCGAAACCCGGCTGATCGGCCCGGCCGCAGCGCTGCAGGAAGCCATCCAGGGGCGCTATGCCGTCCTCAACGCCCTGCCCTTCCACTGTGCTGTTGCCGCGGCGACGGCCTGTGCTGCTGCCGGCGTGCACTACTTCGACCTGACCGAGGATGTGCACAGCACGCAGACCATCCAGGGACTGGCACGCGATGGCGGCCCGGTGCTGATGCCGCAGTGTGGCCTGGCGCCAGGCTTCATCGGCATCGTCGGCCATGACCTGGCGCGGCGCTTCGACCAGTTGCTGGACCTGCGCATGCGGGTCGGCGCGCTGCCCCGCTTCCCCTCCAACGCCCTGGGATACAACCTGACTTGGAGCACCGAAGGTCTGATCAACGAGTACTGCAACCCCTGCGAGGCCATCGTCGACGGCCGCACCACCGAGGTCACGGCGCTCGAGGGACTGGAAACCTTCACCCTGGACGGCGTGGAATACGAGGCTTTCAACACCTCTGGCGGTCTGGGCACACTCACCCACACATTGCTGGGTCTGGCCCGCAATGTGGACTACAAGTCGGTGCGCTACCCCGGGCACTGTGCCGTGATGAAGCTGCTGCTCAACGACCTGCGGCTGCGCGATCGGCGTGACGTGCTCAAGGACATCTTTGAGCGCGCCATTCCCGCCACCGAGCAGGACGTGATCGTGGTGCTGGCCACCGCCAGCGGCTACCGCGATGGCCGCTTGCTGGAGGAAGCCTATTCAGCCCGGATCGTCGGCCAGGTGGTGGACGGCATGCGCCTGAGTGCAATCCAACTGACGACTGCAGCCGGAATTTGCGCCGCGCTGGATATGGTGGCCGAAGGCACGCTGCCGCAGTCCGGCTTCATCGGCCAGGAGCAGATTGCCCTGCCGGCCTTCCTGGCCAACCGTTTTGGCAGCGCCTACGGCGTGGCAGCACCCTTGGTGCAAGCCCGCTCGGAGCTGGCTGGCGCATAAGGCTACGGCTATGCTGGGGTTGTAGGTCGCTCTGGTGCGGCCCGGGAGCAGCAGCATGGTGGACATCGGGCCTTTGGAATCTGGCGTTCTGCCACAGGGCGTGCGCGC
>JANMKM010000660.1:0-2470 GCA_031372035.1 Rhodoferax sp.
CACTGCAGCGCGGCGACACCTTCGGCGACGTGCTGGCGCAGCCCGACGCCGCAGCCTGGATCGACTGGCTGCGCGCGCAGCCGCTGGCGCACGAGGAGGCCGGCTGGCTCTGCGTGCACGCCGGCGTGGTGCCGCAATGGAGCGCGCCGCAGACGCTGGCGCTGGCAGCCGAGGTGCAGGCGGTGCTGCGCGGGCCGGCGCTGGGTGCCTTCCTGTCGCAGATGGTCGGCAACCAGCCCGACCGCTGGCACGACGATCTGCAAGGCGCTGCGCGCTGGCGCTTCGTCATCAACGTGCTGACGCGGATCCGCTTTTGCGATGCCGACGGGGCTTTGGACTTCAGGACCAAGGAAGGCGTGGGCAGCGCGCCGCAAGGCTTCGTGCCGTGGTTCGAGGCCGCTGGGCGATTGACGGCCGGGCAACCGATGGCTTTCGGCCACTGGAGCACGCTGGGCCTGATCAACCGCGCCGACTTGCTGGCGCTGGACACCGGCTGCGTGTGGGGCGGCGCGCTCAGTGCCGTGCGGGTGGATGGTGGGCGGCGCGAGGTGGTGCAGGTGCGCTGCGCCCAGGCGCAAGAACCCGGGGCCTAGAATTCGTCACTCGGAAGCGTGGCAGAGTGGTCGATTGCACCGGTCTTGAAAACCGGCGGCCCGCAAGGGCCCGTGAGTTCGAATCTCACCGCTTCCGCCGAGAGGGCGTTTCAGGGTGTTCCGGGTTGTCCCAGCTTGGGGCGGAACACATCCACCCCGGCCATGAACAGCTGGCGGACAATCTCCGGATCGGAACTGGACGGGCCCAGCGTGGCGACAATCTTGGCGTTTCGGGTCCTGCGCATGGTCACTCTTTGGCAAGCACGTCGATGAAGATCGCGCGGAAGTCGTTGACGTTGGTCAGCGTGGGTCCGGTGATCACCGAGTCACCCAGTGCCTGGAAGAATCCATGCCCGTCGTTGTTGGCCAGGCTGTCTTGGGGTTTGATGCCTTTGGCCCAGGCGCGCGCCAACGAGTCAGGCTCGAGCACGGCGCCCGCGATCTCCTCCTGCCCATCGACACCATCGGTATCACCGGCCAGCGCGTGGATGCGCGGGTGGCCATTCAGGGCCACACCCAGTGACAGCAGGAACTCGACATTGCGGCCGCCACGACCCTTGCCTCGAATCGTGACGGTGGTCTCACCGCCAGACAGCAGCACACAGGGCGCCTGAACGGGCTGCCCTCGTTCGGCAACCTGCAGCGCAATACCCGCCAGCACCTTGCCAACATCGCGAGCTTCGCCTTCGATGGCGTCACCCAGGATGTGGCTGGCTACGCCAGCGCCCTGGGCGACAGCCGCCGCCGCCTGCAGCGCCATTTGTGGCGTGGCGATCATCCGTGTCTGGGCACCTGCCAGGCGAGGGTCACCGGGCTTGATCGACTCGCCGCGGCCGCTCTCGAGCACATCCAACACCGGGGGCGGCAGTTCAATCCCATAGCGCCGAACAATGGCAAGTGCATCGGCGCAGGTCGTAGGATCGGCCACGGTCGGCCCCGAGGCGATGTCCATTGGGTTATCGCCGGGCACATCGGAGATCAACAGCGTCAGCACCTGCGCCGGATGGCAGGCCGCCGCAAGTCGACCGCCCTTGATCGCCGAGAGGTGACGCCGCACGCAGTTCATCTCGCTGATGGCGGCGCCAGATTTCAGCAAAGCGCGGTTGACCGCCTGCTTGTGTTCCAGCGTCAGCCCCGGCAACGGCAACGGCAGCAAGGACGAGCCGCCGCCGGAAATCAGGCACAGCACGACGTCATCCGAATTCAGCCCTTGCACCAACTGGAGCAGGCGCTCGGCAGCCTGCAGGCCGGCCGCATCCGGCACAGGGTGCGCCGCCTCGACGATCTCGATGCGCTGGCAAGGCACGCCATAGCCGTAACGCGTGACGACCAGGCCGGCCAGCTGGTCAGGCGCGCCTGACCAGTGCTGCTCGACCGCGCGCGCCATCGCTGCCGACGCCTTGCCGGCCCCGATCACGATGAGCCTGCCGCGGCCCAGGCTTTGGGGTGTCGGCAGGTGCAGCGGTATGCAGCGCGACGGTTGTGCCGAGGCGATGGCCGCCGCAAACATCAGACTCAGCAGTTCCCTGGCCTGCGCGCGTCTTGGCCCTTCAGCGGTGCTCATTCGAGATCCGGTGTGGGTCAGTCAGCCTGCTGGCCAATCTCGAAGTTCGAGAGCTTCTCCAGCGCAAGCACCATGCCCGAATGGTCCCAGGCAGCACCGCCATGCGAGATGCAGGCGCTGAACAACTGTTGCGCCTGCGACGTGGCGGGCAAGGCCAGGCCCAAGGACTTGGCGGCGCCCAGCGCGAGGTTCAAATCCTTCTGGTGCAGCGCAATGCGGAACCCGGGGTCGAAGGTCCGCTTGATCATGCGGTCGCCCAGGATGTCGAGGATGCGCGACGTGGCGAGCCCACCCATCAGGGCCTGGCGAACCT
>JANMKM010000740.1:0-2166 GCA_031372035.1 Rhodoferax sp.
GCCGAAGACCCGATGGCCGACCTGCCTGACGAAGGCGATATCTGGCATGCCAGTGCCGCTGATCCGGACCTGGACCTGTTCCATCCCTGGGCCCTGGACGCGCAGCAGGCGGCGCAACTGGCCCTGGCCTGCGAAGCCGCCGCACTGCAGACCGATCGGCGCATCACCAACAGTGAAGGCGCCGGTGTGTCGGCGCAGCAGTCTCATTTCTTTAGCGCCAACAGCCGCGGCTTTCGCGGCGGCTACGCCAGCTCGCGCCATTCGATGTCGGTGTCGCCCATCGCCTCGTTGCCGGGCAAGCATGCCGACATGCAACGCGACGCCTGGTACAGCTCGATGCGCAGCGCAGCTGACCTGGCCGCACCCGAACGCATCGGCCGCTATGCCGCGGAACGCGCTCTGAGCCGGTTGCGGGCGCGCAAGATCCGCACGACGCAGTGTCCGGTGCTGTTCGAGTCGCCGCTGGCGGCAGGGCTGCTGGGTAGTCTGGTGCAGGCCGTCAGTGGCGGCGCACTGTACCGCAAGAGTTCGTTCCTGCTGGATTCGCTGGGCAAACAGATCCTGCCGCGCCATATTGATATCCATGAAGACCCGTTCGTCAAGCGCGGCAAGGGCAGCTCACCCTTTGACGACGAAGGCGTGACGGTACGGCCGCGCCAACTGGTGGAGGCGGGGCGACTGCAGGGTTACTTCCTGGGCAGCTATTCGGCGCGCAAACTGGGTATGCGCACTACCGGTAACGCGGGTGGCTCGCACAATCTGACCCTGGTCTCGCGCCGAACCCGCGCCAGCGACACCCTCGACGCCATGATTGGGCAACTGGGCACGGGTCTGTTGGTGACCGAATTGATGGGGCAGGGCGTGAACTACGTCACTGGCGACTACTCGCGCGGTGCCAGCGGCTTCTGGGTTGAAAATGGGCGCATCGCATATCCGGTGCACGAGATCACGATTGCCGGCAACATGAAGACCATGCTCAAGGGGATCGAAGCCGTGGGTGCGGATGCCTACAACTACGGCGCCAAGACCGTAGGCTCGATCCTGATCAACCGCATGAAGGTGGCTGGCAGCTAGCCTGCTAGCCTGCTGGCCTGCAACCGGTACGCGGCTTGCCTCTTCATTGGAACCAGGGGAGTCAGACACATGTTTCACAAAATCTGCATTGCCATCGGTTTGGTGCTGGCATGGGTTGTCTTGCCTGCCGCCGCCCAGGAAACGCGGCATCCATGGCAGGCGCCGGTGCCACGCATGAACTCCGAAGCCTATTTCACCAACCTGCAGAACGGCGACAAGATCGAGACGCCGTTCCTGCTCAAGTTCGGCCTGTCGGGTGGCTGGGGCCTGGCACCGATCAGCAGCAAGGCCGCAGGCAAAAGCGGCCACCACCACCTGCTGATCAACCGCGAACTGCCGCTGGATTTCAAGAAGCCGTTGCCCTTCAATGAGCAATACGTGCACTTCGGCAAGGGCCAGATGGAGACCGTGTTGAAACTGGCGCCGGGCAATTACACCCTGCGCCTGCTGCTGGCCGACGACGGGCATCTGCCCCACTTTGTCTACAGCAAGCCGCTGTCGATCACGGTGACGCGCAAGAACGATACCGACCCGAAGAGCCTGCAGAAAAAAGGCATCAGCCTGCAGCTGGCTGGCGGCACGGTGACGGCGCCGTTCCGGGTGCAGTTCCATGCCTCTGCGCTGAACATCGCACACCAGTCACAGCAGGAAAAGGACACCGGCCACTTCAAGCTTTCCGTGAGCGGCAAGGGCAAGCCCCCCGAGTTCGATCTGGTGGAAGGTCAGACCGAGATCTGGCTGGCCCCGCCAGCCGGTGAATACAGTCTGAAACTGGAACTGCTGGACAACGTCAACCCAGGCAAAAGCCTGGTGCCGTCCGTTTCCGCCAGCGTGACCGTGCAGTAGAGTTGCCGGGCCCGGCACCAGCGCCGGGCCATACGGTCAGCGTGTCAGGGCCGTCTTGACTGCCGCGGAAACCTGCGACATCTCGGCCCGGCCCGCCAGCGCCGCCTTGACCGCAGCCATGACCTTGCCCATGTCGGCCGCCGTCGCCGCGCGCCCCAACTCCGTGCTGACGCTGGTGACCACAGCGGCAACTTCGGCGGCGATCTCGGCCGCATCCAGACGTTTGGGCAGATAGGCCTGCAGCAC
>JANMKM010000036.1:0-1530 GCA_031372035.1 Rhodoferax sp.
CATCAGCGTGTTCCCGTTCTGCATGCAGGTGTTCGTGGTGAACAGCTCGCAAGGCCCCACCGCCAATGCCAAGCTGCGCCAGGCCATCAACGCCGTGGTCGATGTGGAAGAGATCAGCCTGGCCATGGGCGCGGTGAGCAAGCCCAACCACTCGCTGGTGTATGCCTTCAGCCCCTTCTACCAGGGCGATGCGATGAAGCGCTACTACGACCAGAAGAACCCCGAGAAAGCCAAGGCCCTGTTGAAGGAGGCCGGCTACAAGGGCGAAGAGATCACGCTAATGACCACCGCCGCCTACCCCAACTTCCGCAATGCCATCCTGGTGCTGTCCGAGCTGATGAAGGCCGTGGGCATGAAGGTCAAGGTCGAGGTCGTCGACTGGACCACCAATGCCAGCAACATGCAGCGCGGCACCGGCACCTGGAATGTCTCGTCCACCGCCTTCTGCTCCAACCCGCTGATCGGGCCGCAGCAGTGGCGCACCATGTTCTACACCTTCCCGCAGGTCAAGAACGACACCGTGCTGGACGCCGCCTACGAGCAGTTCTACACCTCGCTCGAACTGCCCAAGCGCAAGGAGGCCTGGGACGTGATCGAGAACCGTGTGCTCGATCAGGCCTACATGATCAAGATCGCCGACATGGGCACGATCAACGCGCTGAACCAGAAGAAGGTGGAGGGCTTTGGCACCTTCTACCTGCCGCGCTTCTGGAACGTGGGCATCAAGTAGCCTGGCGCCAGGCCGCAGGCCCCACTCATCCTCATCTGATGCGCGCGGTCTTGTTCCGCCTCTTGCAGGCCATCCCGGTGTTGCTGCTGGTGGCCGTGCTGGCCTTCTTGCTGATGCACATGCTGCCGGGCGACCCGGCGGTTGTGATCGCTGGCCCTGATGCCTCGCCTGCCGCCATCGAGGCCTTGCGCCACCAGCTGGGCTTGGACCGGCCGAACTGGGCGCAGCTGATGGCCTGGCTGGGCCACCTGGCCGGTGGTGATTTCGGCAAATCCCTGATGCTCAACCAAGGTGTTTTGCAGGCGGTGGCAGCGCGGGTGCCGGTGACCTTGTCGCTGGCCCTGCTGGCCTTCGCCATCACCGTGCCGGTGGGCGTGGCGCTGGGCATCACGGCGGCCTACTGCCGCAACACCTGGATCGATTCGGCGGTGATGGCCGTGGCCCTGGTGGGCGTGTCGATTCCCAGCTTCTGGATCGCGATCATCTCGGTCATCGTTTTCTCGGTGCAGTTGCAGTGGCTGCCGTCATCGGGCTATGCGCCGCTGGGCGAGGGCCTCGGGCCGTGGCTGCGCTCGCTGTTGCAGCCGGCGGTGATCCTGGCACTGTTCCAGATCGGCTACCTGGCGCGCATGACCCGCTCGGCCATGCTGGATGTGCTGGACCAGGACTACATCCGCACCGCGCGGGCCAAGGGCCTGAGCGAGTGGCGCACCGTGGGCCGGCACGCGTTCCGCAACACGCTGGTGTCGGTGGTCACGGTCAGCGGCATCATCCTGAGCCTGTTGATCGGCGGCTCGGTG
>JANMKM010000051.1:0-21182 GCA_031372035.1 Rhodoferax sp.
GGCCCGGCCCGATCTGCTGCATGACGACTGGTTCTCCCTGGAGCCGGCGCTTGCCGCCGAGTGGGTGGCGCCGGAGCAGGTGCTCAAGCTCTCGGGCCGCACCGAGCAGTTGCTCGAGCAGGCCATGGCGCGCAAGCGCAAGGGCGCCACCACCGGCAGGGTGGAGGTGTTGATGGAGGCGATCTTCGGCCCGCGCGAAGAAGCATTTGACTACCGCGCCGTCACCACCACCCCGGCCGAGCAGACCTTTCAGCAGCATGCCGGTGACTGCCTGTCGCTGGCCTTGATGACTCTGGCCCTGGCTGACAAGCTGGGGCTCGACGCCCAGCTGCAGGAGGTCCACATGACGCCGGTATGGCAGCGCCAGGGCCAGGTGGAGTTCGTGGCCGGCCACGTGAACGTGCTGCTGCGTGGTGTGGTGCTGGAGAACGCGCCGATTGCAGAGTTGCTGCACGATTTCGAGATTGACTTCGACCCCGCCACGCGCCGCACCACCCGCGGCTTCGTGCCCGGCTCGCCGGTGACGCGCGCGCGCGGCCTGGCCATGTTCTACAACAACCGGGGCGCCGAAGCCTATTCCCGGCGCCAGTTCGGCCTGGCCTATGCCAACTACCGCCAGGCCACGCTGCTGGACCCGGGCTTCGATTCAGCCTGGTTCAACCTGGGCCAACTCTATGTCTACCATGGCCGCTCCGCCACCGCCCAGGAGGTGTGGCGCCATGTGCTGGCGCTCAACCCCGAGAGTTACAACGCACTGCAGGCCATGCAGGAGCTGCTTGCGCGGCAGGGCCGCGCTGAAGAGGCGAGTGTCTTTGCCTCACGCCTGCAGGCGCTGCGCACCCGAGACCCGAACTACCTGTACCAGTTGGGTACGTCGCAGCTGGCGCAGGGCAATGCCCGCGCGGCGATCAAGTCACTGGAGCGGGCCACCAGGCTGGGCATCGGTTTTGACGAGGTGCACGTGGCGCTGCGCGACGCCTACACGGCCGTTGGCGAGCTGGACAAGGCGCAGACGCAGGTGGCGCTGCTGGCCGAACTGGGCCAGGGCCGCAACAACACAACGAAGCTGTTGCAGCTCAAGCAGTAGCGGCTGCAGTCATCGACCGCCCGGCAGCGCCGGGCACAGGTTCAGGCCGAGCTGGCCTGCAGCTGGCCGGAACGCTTGTCGGCAAAGTGCGCGGCCACCAGCCAGATGGTGGGGACCACCACCAGCGCCACCGAGAAGGCCTGGGCGATCCAGCCTTCGGCCAGGTCTTCGGTGGCGGCATGCCACCAGGCGTTGTCGATGCCCGGCAGTACGGCGGCCTCGGTGAACTCGTGCAGAGCGTAGATCACCAGTTGCGCCGCAAACAGCATCATGAACCAGGCCGTGACGCGGAAGAACCGGCCCAGGTTCACCTTGTGGCCAAAGCGCACCCACATCAGGCTTACGCCGCCGGCCAGGCTGACGCCGATCAGGCCGCCGACGGCCATGCTGCGGGCGTCGGCATTGGCGGCGAGTGAGGCGATCATGGTGGCGGCTTCAATGCCTTCGCGGCTGACCATGAACACAGTGAACGCGAATACCGCCCACCAGGCCTTGGAGCCATCCAGAATGGAGGCCTTTTCCAGGTGCGCGGCGATTTCCCGGCCCATGGTCTTGCCCGCCTTCATCATGTGGAACACGCACCACAGCACCGCCGCCATCGCTATCAACGCCATCACGCCGCTCCAGGACGCGGACAGTGCACCCACCTGCGCCAGCACCACGCCCAGCACGGCGCAGCCGCTGACCGACACCAGCAAGCCCCAGCGCACGGCGCCTGTGAGGTTGTCGTGCAGCGTGCGGCGCAGGTACAGCGTGGCGATGGCCACGACCAGAAAAGCCTCAAGGCCTTCGCGAAAGCAGATCAACAGGGCTTGGAACATGGTGGGGCTGCGCAGGTTGGAATATTGTGCAAATGATAACTACTTCTATTTAGATTTGCAATGCGCTGGGCAAGCTTTACCGAGCCCGCTTGATCTGGGTCAAACCGGTTCCCGGCTGCAGCAGACCGGGGTTTGCGAGCTGCCGGTTGCCTGGGCCGCGGTTCAGGCCTGGCGCGCGCTCAAGGGGCTGGCTGCGGCTGACGTTGACCGGTGTACAGCAGTCAGCGCACGCTCCGGCCCGATGCCGAACAGCGGCCGCAGCCAGGCGCTGCGTCGCACCAGCTCGACGATAGCAAAGCTCAGCACGAAGGTCAGCACCACCAGCACCAGGCCCTCGACCCATGGCGTGAGCCCTACCGGTTTGAGCGCATGGGCAAAAACCACGATCAGGGTCTGGTGCGCAATGTAGAGCGGGAACACGGCCACCGTCAGGTAGCGCCGCGCGGCGTTGTCGACCTGCAGGTGCCGGTGGGCAAAGCCGCACACCGCCAGGATGGCGCACCAGGCGCACAGAGCGTAGACCACGCGCTGCAGGTCGCGCCACAGCAGTTGCTGCTCGGGCGGCATCAGGCCATCGGGCAGGGCGTAGTACACCACCAGCGCGGCCCAGCAACCCAGCGCCGTGGCCAGGGTGCCCCAGCGCATGGCATCCACCCGGGCCCAGAACGCGCCCTGGCCGGCCAGCAGGGCGCCCAGCAGAAACAGGCTGAAGTAGCTGGCGTGGTTGTACCAGTCGTTGACCAGCGCATGGGTGGAGGGGAAGCGGCTGAGCAACGTCAGCCGTGCCAGCGCCAGCAGCGCCAGCGGCAGCACGATGATGCGCCAGCCCGTCAGCCAGCGGCCAAGGCACTGCGACAGTGCCTCGAAGCCGGGCCGGGCCAGCAGCAGCCACAGGCCCAGCAACATGCTGTAGCACCACAGGTAGGGCAGGAACCAGAGGTGGTTCCAGGTCGGCAGGTCGAGGCAACCCTTGGGCGGGCAAAAGCCGTGGTGACCGCTGAGGTACAGGTGCATGAAATCCAGGTAGCTGCCGCCGTAGCCGAGTTTCTCCACCACTTCGAGGTAGGGTTGTGGCGGCACCACCAGCAGCATGCCGAACAGCAGCGGCAACAGCAGCCGGCGGCTGCGTTGCCGCATGAAGCTTGCGGCCTGCAACCGGCGCAGCATGAAGATGGATGCCACACCCGACACCAGGAACAGCAGGCCCAGGCGCCAGGGCGAGGACAGCAGCATCAGCGGCTCGATAGCGTGGCTGGCAGCCGGGCTCTTGACGTGCCAGTCCCAGCTGACGTAGTACATGCCCACGTGATACAGGATGAGCAGGAAGAAGGCGCCGATACGCACCCAGTCCAGAAAGTACAGGCGTTCGGAGCACGTTTCGCTGAATGTGTGCATGGCGTGTTGGTCGGAATGGGGAACTGGGACCGCAGGCTACGCAATGCCCGAGCGCTGCGCCAGCGCAATGTGGCGAGCCGGGTCTGCGCTGGGGCGAGCCGGCTGGCGTGAGTCACATGGGCCAGCCGGCCGCCGCCGCCGTCGGCTGGCCAGCGCCGCAATCAGGGTGCGATCTTCTGCATCACAGCGGCGCGGTACTGGCGGCTGCAGGGCACCTGCATGCCGCCGCGTAATTGCAGCTCACAGTCGCCCTTGTCACGCGGCAGCACCCGCTCGATCCACGACCACTGCACCCCGGCCCGGCGGTGGCAGCGCACAAAGGCCGGCCCCAGGGTCGCCAGCAGACCGGTCAGCGTCTGGCGCAGCAGGGGCTGGCCCTGTGCCGTGTGCAGCACCACATAGTTGTCGGCCGTCTCCAGCCACTGGATCTCGGCCACCCGCACCACGCGGCTGCTGCCGCGTTCACTCACCAGCAACTGCTGCACTGGCAGGCCGCTGGCCGCGGGTGACGGCTGCGGCGCGGTGCTGCCGGCCGCGCCCAGGCGTTCACGCACCCGCGCCCAGGCGCGCAGCAGCCGCTCCTGGTCATAGGGTTTGAGCAGGTAGTCGATGGCATTGGCGTCGAAGGCCGGCACGGCGTACTGGTCATAGGCGGTGACAAACACCACTGCCGGCGCCGGTGCCGGCAACGAGGCCGCCAGTTCAATGCCGCTGAGTTCGGGCATCTGGATGTCCAGAAACAGCACGTCCGGGCGCTCCTGGGCGATCGCCTGCAAGGCCTCGTGGCCGTCGGCCGCCTCGGCGACGGCGCTGACGCCGGGAGCCGTGACCAGCAACCGGCGCAGCTTGTCGCGCGCCGGGCGCTCGTCGTCAACGATCAGCACCCGCATGGCAGCAGCATCTCACAGCGCACGCCGGCTGGCGCCAGCGCGCTGAGCGTCAGGCTGGCATCGCCGCCATGCAGGCTTTGCAGCCGCGCGCGCAGGTTCGCCAGGCCGATGCCGCCGGCGTTTTCAGGCCCCAGGCTGCCCCGGTCGTCCTCGACCCGCAGCTGCAACCTGCCGTCCTGCAGCGTGGCCTCAACCAGGATCCGGGTGAGCCCACGCTGCTGCTCCACGGTGTGCTTGAACACGTTCTCGATCAGCGGTTGCAGACCCATCACCGGTAGCTGGCACTGCAGCGCCGCGGCATCGATCTGCCAGTCCAGCTGCACCCGGTCGGCAAAGCGCTCCGCCATCAGCCGGGCGTAGCCACGGGCCAGCCGCAGCTCCTCGTCCAGGCTGGCCTGCTGCCGGTCTCCCACTGCCAGGGTGGCGCGCAGCACGTCGGCCAGCTGCACCAGCGTGGCGTCGGCGCGTTCGACATCGCTGTGCATCAGCGAGGAGACGGTGTTGAGCGCGTTGAACAGGAAGTGCGGCTGCATCTGCTGCGCCAGGCGCTGCAGCTGCGCCTGGTGCAGCAGGGCGTGGGCCTGCTCGGAGCGCTCGCGCTCGCGCAGCAGGGCCTGGTACGACAGGATGCCGAACAGCACCACGATGAACAGGCAGAAGAACAGCGACACCTTGACCGACTCGTAGACAAAGACCTGCAGCCAGGGTTCGTGCCGGTAGGTTTCGCCCAACAGGGCGTAGACGCCGTGGCGCATGCCGAAGGTCACTGGCACGAAGCTGATGCAGCTCAGTGGCAGCCAGACCAGCTGGCGCGCGAACCAGCGCCGCGGGTTGGCGATCAGGGCGTCGTGGCGGCGCGTCAGGCGCCGCTGCAGGAACAGCAGTGCGGTGCTGGCGATGGCCGAGGTGCCTTCCCACAACACCGGTTGCCACAGCCGGGTGCCGCCCTGGCGCAGGTAGTCCTGCAGTCCGACGGTGATCATCAGCACCCAGAACAGCAGCCAGGCGGCACCAAAGACGAGGCGGGTGCGGGTGGAGGGCATCGGACGCTTTGTGGTGGGCGACAGGGTATGTGGCAGGGCGCAGCTTACTACCCCCGGGTTTCCCCCGGGGCGCCGGTTGAACCCGGAGCGCAGTGCAGAGCCGCCCGTTTGTAAAATCACGGTGAAACATTTTGGCCTTGTGCCGGTCTCAGGGGGTTTTCGCATGAAGATGAAGCTCGGCAGCGCGCTGGCGCTGTGTCTGCTGCTGGTGGCCAGTGCGGCGACGCTGGCGCAACCGGCGCCAAAGTTGCCGGTGGAAGCGTTTGCGCAGCTGCCACTGGTGGAAGCCATCAGCCTCTCGCCCAATGGCCAGAAGGTGGCCATGATGGTCAACAACGAGGGCACCACCACCATTCTGGTGCAGCAACTGGCGCCACCGGGCAAGCGGGTCAGTCTGATGTCCACCGACAACCGCGAGTACAGCTTCGGTTGGATGCGCTGGGTGAGCGACGACCGGATGCTGGTTGGCACGAGATTCCCGAGCAAGCGCCGCACCAATAGCAGCAGCAATGTCGGCGGTGTCGGCACCTACGAGACCCGGTTGTTGTCGGCCAAGGCCGATGGCAGCGGCGTGGTGAATCTGCTGAAGCCGAACAGCTTCAAGGGCGACTGGCAGCCGCAGTTCCAGGATGATGTCATCGACTTCGAGCCTGACGACGGCAAGCATGTGCTGCTGTCACTGAGCGACTATTCCAGGGGCAACATGGAGGACTCGGCGTTTCGCCTGGGGCCGGCGGTGGTCAGTCTGGATACAGAGAGCGGTTCCCGGGCCCACTACTTCAGTTCGCGTGACCGCATCCGTTCCTGGATGGTGGACCGCAACCACCAGGTGCGAATTGGGGTGCACCGTGACCGTGCCGACATCGAGATCCACGCCTGTGACCCGGACGGCAAGAACTGGCGCAAGCTCTGGGCCTACAAGGCGTTGAGCAAGGAGCGCGTCTCGCCAATGGGCTTCGGCAAGGACCCGAACCAGCTGTATGTGATGGCGGACCATAAAGGCCGGCGTGCCCTGCATACTGTGGACCTGCGCGACCCGACGCTGGCGCTCACCCTGAAGCTGGAAAACAGCCACCACGACCTGTATGGCCGACTGGTGTACTCGCGCAAGACGGGAGAGGCCGTGGGCTTGCAGGGCAGCAGTTCCCTGGATGGGGCCGAAGACAACTATTGGGACAAGGACCGCAAGGAACTGGTGGCCTTCATTGACGAAGCCCTGCCCAAGCGCTTCAACCGGATCGTCAGCATGAGCGCGGTTGAAAGCCGCTACATCGTGTACTCCAGCGACGGCCAGACCCCGGGCGAGTTTTACCTGGGCGATGACCGCGCCAACACCATGAGCAAGCTCGCGCTGAGCTATCCCCGACTGGACCCGAAGCTGCTTGTGCCCAAGCGCAGCTTCAGGATCAAGGCCCGTGATGGACTGGAGCTGCCGGCCTTCCTGAGCCTGCCGCAGGGTGGCGTTGAGAAGGGTTTGCCGCTGGTCCTGCTGGTCCATGGCGGCCCGCAGAGTTTTGACGGTGCGGGCTTCAATGTGTGGGTGCAGTTCCTGGCCAACCGCGGCTATGCCGTCTTGCAGGTGAACTTTCGCGGCTCCTCAGGCTACGGCAACGACCTGATGCAGGCGGGTATGCGACGCTGGGGCCTGGAAATGCAGGATGACCTGACCGATGCCGTGCAATGGGCGGTTGAGCGCGGCACCGCCGACCCGAAGCGGGTCTGCATCGTCGGCGGCAGCTATGGCGGTTACGCGGCGCTGATGGGCGTAGCCAAGACGCCGGAGCTGTACAAGTGTGCTGTCAGTTTTGCCGGTGTCAGCGACGTGGCGGAGATGCTGCATGACACGGGCTACTACGGTGACTTGCGGGATGTCGCCGAGATCCAGGTGGGCTCACGCGATGCCGACAAGGAGCAGCTGCGGGCCACGTCGCCGCGCTTTCTGGCTGCCAGGATCAAGGCCCCGGTGCTGATGGTGCACGGCACGGAGGACCGCACCGTGCCGCTCTATCAGGGAGAGATGATGGACAAGGCACTGACTGAGGCTGGCAAACCGCACCGGTTTGTGAAGCAGGAGCGCGGCGACCATCACCTGAGCCTGTACGAACACAGCCTGCAGTTCTTCAAGGAAATGGAAAGCTTCCTGGACCAGCACATCGGTGCTGGTGCCTCCAAGTAGCCTGGCGGTTCGGTCTGCCGCCCGATAGTAGTCTCACAAATGAATCGGGCTGCAGGCCTCATGGATAAAGAACGGAGCACTACTAGAAATATAGCGTACTGGAGGAAGGAATGATGCAACAGACGCGCTGCCTGGTGCGGTGTGTGGCCGCGCTGGCGCTGGCAGGCTTGCTGGCGGAACCCGCAATTGCGGCAACGGCGCCGGCCACGTCCGTGCCCAAGCTGTCGGTGGAGGCCTTTGCCGCGCTGCCGTTGGTCCAACAACTGGCGCTGTCACCGGATGGCCAGAAGGTGGCAATGATGGTCAATGCCGAAGGCTCGACCACCATCGCTGTGCAGCACCTCGGACCGGACGGCAAGCGTGTGGGCGTGATGTCGACCGACAACAAGCAATACAGCTTCAACTGGTTCCGCTGGATGGGCAGTGACCGGTTGCTGGTCAGTACCCGGTTCCCGGCAAGGCGCGCCAGCGACTTTGGCGACGTGCCCACCACGGAGCGGCGGCTGGTGTCAGCCAACATCGACGGCAGTGGGCTCATCAATCTGATCAAGCCGCCGCGCGACTCCAGCACCAAACCGATCCAGGTCCAGGACAGGGTGCTCGACTTTGAGCCCGATGACGGCCGGAACGTTCTCTTGATGTTGCCGGACCCGGACTACAACTGGGGCCAGGCGGTCTTCAGAGTCGACGTGCGTACCGGGGAACGCGTGCGGGTGCATAGGGCGCGGCGTGATTTCGTGGCCTGGATGGTGGACCGCAGTCACCGCGTGCGGCTGGGGTTGAGGGTTGAGGACGATACGCTGGAAGTCCACGTGTGCGAGCCGGACGGCGAGAACTGGCGCAAGCTGTGGACCATCAAGCCGAGCGACACGGACGCGATGCTGCCTTTGGGGTTTGGACGGGATCCGAACCAGCTCTATGTGCTTTCCGGACAACCGGGGAGCCGCGCAGTGTTCACGCTGAACCTGCGCGATCCGGACCTCAAACGCGAACTCGTGCTTGCAGTGCCGGAGCGGGACCTGGCCGGTAGCCTGGTGTATTCGCGCAAGACCGACGAGGCCGTGGGTATGGCCAGCGCGAGCGAGATCGACGAGGCTGCCACCAGCTATTGGGACCGCGACCGGCGTGAACTGGTGGGGTTGATCGACCAGGCGCTGCCCGGGCGCTACAACCGCATTGTCAGCATGAGTGCGGACGAATCGCGCTATCTGGTGTATTCGGGAAGCAGCCAGACGCCTGGCACCTATTACCTTGGCGACGACCGCGCCGGCAGCATGGCGGCCATTGCACTGACCTATCCACGCCTGAGTGCCAAGGACATGGCACCCAAGCAGGTGGTGCAGATGACGCTGCGTGACGGGTTCAAGCTTCCCGGATATCTCAGCGTGCAGCAAGACTTGCAGCAGAAGTTGCTGCCCTTGGTGATCCTGCTTCCGGACGAACCCGATGACGACGTGTACGACGATTTCCAGCCGATGACGCAGTTTCTGGTGAACCGCGGCTATGCCGTGTTGCAGCCGAGCTCACGCGTTCGCGCTGGCCTGGATGTCAATCCACTGGCCAAGGTTGCCCCACGCCTGGGACTGGAGTTGCAAGACGACATCAGCGATGCCGCGCGTTGGGCGGCAGACAGTGGCCTGGCCGACGCCTCGCGCATCTGTGTTGTCGGTGCACTTTATGGCGGTTACGCGGCGCTCATGGGCGTCGCCAAGACACCGGACCTGTTTCGTTGCGCCGCCAGTCTGGGCGGCGTAAGTGACCTGTACCTGATGGGCCAATCGCAATGGGGATACAACGGCGGCATGGCGCGGTTCGAGCGGAAGGTGGGTGTGATGCGCACCGACAAGGAGCGCATGAAGGCCACCTCACCACGCTTCATGGCGACCGCCATCAAGGCACCTGTGCTGCTGGTGCACGGGACGCATGACCGGGTGGTGCCGATCGAGCAAAGCCAGGTCATGGCCGAGGCCCTGGCGCAGGCTGGCAAGGCGTACCGCTTTGTCAAGCAAGAGCGAGGCGACCATGGCCTGCGGGTGCAGGAACACCGGCTGGAATTCTTCAAGGAGCTTGAAGCCTTCCTGGAGCAGAACATAGGGGCCGGGGCCGCCACAAAGTAGTCGCGGAGCCAGGTTCGCGCTCCGTTCTTGCGGGCCAAATCTGCCTGCAGACCTCATGGATAAAGCACGGAGCACTACTGAATCAATAGCGTTCCGGTTTGCGGACTGCGCCTGCGCGCGTTGTCCAGGTGGCAACCTGCGCTCAGCCGCAAGTCCCCATATGCCCGCACTGGGTGCAGTAGTCGCAGCCGTCCTTGCGGATCATGGCGTGGGCGCCGCATTCCGGGCACTTGCGCCCGGCCAGCACTGGCGGCATGGCGAGAACCGCCGCGCCGGGCTCGGGCGCTGACAGCCCCGGGGCGACAGTCTGGTTGTCGCTGCCGCGCTGGGCGATCAGGTTCTGCACCGCGAAGGCAATGGCTGCCACTTCCGAGTCGTGCCACATCGGCACCTTGGTGCCGTCGGCCTTGGCGTGGGTGCCCAGGCGCACCGGCCCGCGGTCCCAGGCCACCTTGCGCATGTCGGCCAGGGCGCGCTCCAGAAAGCCGCCGCGCGCCGCCAGCGACAGCATGCGCATGCTCGACGTGATCCACTGCTGCGACTCGCCGCTCTGGCCCACCGGCATGAAGAACTCGATCGCCCGGTCCACCGTGCCCTTGCCATCGGCCGTTGGCACCGGCAGGAACGAGACGATCAGGTACAGCGTCTTGCGGCCCTCCTGGGTCCAGTATTCGATCTTCTCCGCCACCGAGGGCAGGGCGCCCTTGGGCCGGCTTTCGATCACGCTGCGCATCGGGTCCACCAGCACCGGCGCCGGCTCCGGAGTGCTGGCGCCACCGGTGTCGAGCACCGAGCCCAGGATGGCATTGGGCCGGTAGGTGGCCATGCCCTTGAGCCGGGCCTGCCAGGCCTTGACGTACAGGCCCTTGAAGTCGTCGTAGGGGTAGTCGGCCGGGATGTTGACGGTTTTGGAGATGGCCGTGTCGATGAATGGTTGCACCGCTTCCATCATGGCGATATGGCTGTTGGCCGACATGTCCATGGCACAGACGAAGTAGTCCGGCAACTGGTTGACGTCGCCGCCGAGTTGGCGGTACAGGCGCCAGGCATGGTCTTCCACCGCATAGTCGCTGGTGCTGCCGTCAGCCTCGCGCTTCTTGCGCCGGTACATCCAGGAGAACGGCGGCTCGATGCCGTTCGACGCGTTGTCGGCAAAGGCCAGGCTCACCGTGCCGGTGGGTGCGATCGACAACAGATGGCTGTTGCGGATACCGTGGCGCCGGATCTCCTGCTGCAGCGCTGCCGGCAACCGGCTGGCGAAGGTGCCATGCGCCAGGTAGGCGTCGGCCTCGAACTTCGGAAACGCACCCTTCTCCTGGGCCAGTGCCACGGAGGCGCGGTAGGCGGCGTCGCGCATGTGTTCGGCAATACGCGCCGCCATGGCCCGGCCATCGGCCGCGTCGTAGCGCAGGCACAGCATCGCCAACGTGTTGCCCATGCCGGTGAAGCCGACGCCGATGCGGCGCTTGTCGCGGCTCTCGGCACGTTGCTGCGGCAGTGGCCACCAGGTGACCTCCAGCACGTTGTCCAGGGCCCGCACCTGGGTGGTCACGGCCTGCTCGAAGGCATCGAAATCAAAGGAGGGCACGCCGGCAAAGCCGAAAGGATGGCGCACGAAGCGGGTCAGGATCACCGGCCCCAGGTCGCAGCAACCATACGGGGGCAACGGTTGCTCGCCGCAGTTGTGCACATACATGCCATTGGCGTCAAAAGCATGCACGTCCGCCACCGTCACATCGAACACGTCCGCGCTGCCATCCTCCGCCAGCTCGGCCACGGTGGCGGTGAAGCGTTCGCGGTTGAGAGCACGCTGGTAGTTGCCGAGCACCTGCTCCAGGCGCGCCGCCTTGTCGGAGTCGGCAAAGCCGATGCGCTGGGCAAACTGCGGCAGGTTGTCGCCGCTGATCAGCAGCTCGTGCTGGGCCCGGGTGTCGTACAGCTTCATACCGCCACGGCCATCGGGCAGCGCTCGTGATTGAGCGTCCCTGCGGTTCGGATACAGCGTGGCCACGATGCCCAGCCGCAGCAACATGCGTTGCACGGTTTGCAGCAAGCCGAGGTCGCTTTGCGCCAGGCGCAGGCTCACGCCCTTGTCCTGCGTACCCTGGACCGAACCGTCGGCATCGAACAGGCCACGCAGCAGGCCGCAGGCAAAGGCCGACGAGGCTGCCTCCATCGCCGGCGTGATGGTCTTGTGGCCCGGGCGCATGCCGAAGTCATGCGCCGACTGCCACAGGGCGGCGGATGCCATCCGGGTTTCGCCCCGGCTGCCCACGGGCTTCTGAAAACCGCGGAAGTCGGCCCGATGCGACAACGTGGCTGCGGCGGCATGTGCTGCTTCGATGATGCCGGCGGCACCGCTTGCGGCGAAGGCTACCGGGCCGTTACCGACCAGTTTCAGTTCCGGCGCCCAGGCCGAGATCACGGCCTTGTGCTGGGTCAGTGTGCCGTCGCCCACCAGCAGGCCGAGCAGATAGCCCTGCTCGGCAGTACCGACACCGTCCCAGCCGCCCAGGGCGCGGTGGTCGTGCAGCAGGATTTCGTCGCCGGGCTGCAGCTCGCCGGCGGGCGTCCATGTGGCCTCCAGCACGTAGCGGGTCTTGCGCGAGACGCGCCGCACCGGATGGTCGGCCGTCAGCCGCAGCGCATGGCCTTCGCGGGTGCGCAAGCACAGCACCGGCTTGTGGCCGGTCCTGAAGAAGCCCTGGCTCTCCAGCCGGCAGGCCTTGCCATCCACCACCGGCGAAAAATCGCGACCGATCAGGTCCGCCACCTGGGCCGGCCCATCGGTGGTGAGCACCCAGGTGTCGGCCGTGACGCAGGGGTTGGTCGCCGCAATCGCCTCGCAGTAGCGCAGGTTGTTGTCCTGCTGGATCTGGTCCAGGAACAGGATGCCGGGTTCGGCGAAGTCGTAGGCCGAATGCATGATCGTGTCCCACAGCTCGTGCGCCGGGATGCTGCGATAGACCCACTGGCCGTCTTCGCGCTGGAAGGCCCCGGTTGCGAGCAGGGCCGCGCCGGGCTTGGCGCTGTGCACCAGTTGCCATTCGGTGTCGGCCAGCAGCGCCTGCATGAAGACATCGGGCACGCCGACCGAGACATTGAAATTGTTCCAGCGCCCCGGTGTGCGCTTGGCGGTGATGAACTCCAGCACGTCCGGATGGTCGATGCGCAGCACGCCCATCTGGGCACCGCGGCGCGCACCGGCGCTCTCCACGGTGGAACAGGACTGATCGAACACATTGATGTAGCTGCAGGGGCCGGAGGCGATGGAGGCCGTGGCCTTGACCTCGGCACCGCGCGGACGGATGCGCGAGAAGTCGTAGCCCACGCCGCCGCCGCGGCGCATGGTCTCCGCCGCCTCGCGCAGTGCCTCGTAGATGCCGGGATAGCCGAAATCGTCCATACCCTGGATGCAGTCGCCCACGGGCTGGACAAAGCAGTTGATCAACGTGGCCTGCAGCTCGGTGCCCGCTGCGCTCATGATGCGCCCGGCGCCGATGGCGCCAGCCCGCATGTTGGCCAGGAACAGGGCCTCGAAGTGGGGCCGGCGGCCTTCGGCCTCAACCGAGGCCAGAGCCCGAGCGACGCGCAGGAACACATCGTCCATCGTGGCCTCATCGCCCTTGAGGTATTTTTCCTGCAGCACATCGCGGCTGATGGGCTGGGTGTCGACCGTGGTCGTGGTGGTGCTGTCGCGTTTCATCGTGGGGCTCGGTTGGCGAAGCAGTGACCGGCGGCGCGGCGCGGGCCAGCCCGGTCAGGGCTTCGTCGGGTTGTCAGGGCGTGTCGGGGCGGATGTCACCGAGCAGCCAAAGCATCAATTCTGGCACCGAGCGTACCTGATCTCCAAAAGGCAGCTTTCCTGCCCCGCGAAAGAACAGGCCTTTGAGCCGGTCTCCCTCAAAGGCGTGGCCGAGTTGCTGGTCGATGCAGAACTGGCCCATGCTGGCCACACCGTCGCGCAGGCCGCAGTGCGCCAGGCAGTCGAAGGACATGTTGCACTTGCGTTTCACGTGCGCCGCGGCCTGCAGCCGGGGCTCCAGCCGCAGGTACTTGTCCAGCCAGGGCGTGCGCACCGCGCGTGCTGGCAGGCCGGCGACACTGATGAATTCCACCAGGTCTTCGGGCCGGGCCGAGGCCAGCACCTGCTTGAAGGCCGGGGCCGCATCGCACTCCCGGGTGACGGCAAAAGCCGTGCCGAGCTGCACTGCGGCAGCGCCCAGGCCCTGCAAGCGGCGGATGTCGTCGGCACAGGCAACGCCGCCGGCTGCAACCAGCGGAATCCGGCCTTCGATGCCCTGGGCCCTGAAGAACTCCAGCACCTGAGGAATCACCACCTCGAAGTCAAAGCGCGTGTCCTGCAGGTCCGCCAACTTGGCGGCGCCCAGGTGGCCGCCCGCCAGGCGTGGGTGCTCGATCACGATCGCGTCCGGCAGCCGGCCCTTCTTGTCCCATTTGCGCACCAGCAGCTGCACGCCGCGGGCATCGGACAGGATCGGAATCAGGGCGACTGCAGGAAAATCCTGCGCCAGCTCCGGCAGGTCCAGCGGCAGGCCGGCACCCACCACCAGCGCGTCGGCGCCGCTCTCCAGCGCCTGGCGCACGTAGCAGGCATAGGCGCTCACTGCTTTCATGATGTTGACCGCAACCAGACCGCAGCCCTGTGCCAGAGTGCGGGCCCGGCGGATCTCGCGGTCCAGGGCAAGCAGGTTGGCGCTGTCGATCAGCGCCCGCGCGTCAGGCTCCTTGTCCAGATGGCTGGTGCCGGCCATCAGATCCGGGTGCAGGCGCCGCAGGTCCACCGACGAGATGGTGCCCACGCCACCGAGCCGCGCCACCGCGCCTGCCAGGCCGCCGGCGGACACGCACACACCCATGCCGCCCTGCACCACGGGCAGCAGCTCCACGCCCTGGAGGTGCCAGCTGTGCAAGCCATTGTGTTGGGCCAGGCCATGCAGTTCTGCCGCCATTGCCGCGTTGCTATCCAGGGGTCTGTCCATGCTGTTCCTGTGTCATGCGACGCCCACATGGCATCGCCCTTGCAGCCTATCGGGTTGCCACAAGGTATTCCTTGCCCTGGGTCAAGCTTGTGTGCCGCGGCGCAGCCCTTCAGCCAAACACGACGGGATGGCCTTGCCGGTCAAAAGGAATGAAGGCGTCGTGCAGGCCCTGGCGGATCGCCTGCACCATGCGCTGCAGTGCGGCATCCGCCTGCGCACTGCCTGGCTGTGCGCCGCCGCGGCCGGACATGGCGGCAGCAAACACGATCTGCCACTGCGGCCCGAAGGCTGCCGCTTCCTGCGCCAGCGCCGGGAAATCGGGCAACTCGGCAGGCAGCTTGTCCACGGTCATCAGCGGCACCAGGGCGCCGCCTCCACCCTGTTCAAAGCGCTGGCGCTGCTGCGGCGTGGCGTCTTCAGGCAGTTCGACCCCGGCAAACACGAACAGCAGCCGTTGCGGCTCGCTCTGGGCACGTGCAACCTGCAACAGGTCGTCAAAGCTGGTGATGTCCATGGGATTGGTCCGTGGTGGTACAGGGGTTGGCATCGCCCGCGTCGGCTGGCGACAGAACACTGAAGTAGTCGGCCGTTCGCGGCCGCGCGCGCGCTGGCTTGCGGACCGCGACCGTGCCTACACTGACAAAGCACAGGGCCTGCTCGTCGGGCTGCAGGCCGAACAAGGTGCGCAGCGCGGTTGAGGCCAGGGCCTGGCCGCTGGTCAGGGCCGAGCCCAGTCCCTGCGCCGTGGCCATCAGCAACATGTTCTGCAACGCGCAGCCGGCCGACAGCAACCGTTCATGCACGGCAATGCCAGGGTCGCCGCAGGACTGGTGCAGGATGGCCAGCAACAACAGCGGCGCGCGGAACGCTTTTTCCCGGGCCTGCGCCAGCTCGCGGGCGCTGGCGTTCGGGTCGCGCTGCAACAGTGCATCGGCGAAGGCATCGGCCAGGCGCTGGCGCTGCTCCCCAGGCACGAGCACAAAGCGCCAGGGAAGCAATTGGCCGTGGTCCGGAGCGTTGGCTGCGGCCTGCAGGATCTGGTTGAGTTGCTGCGCGCTCGGCCCGGGCTCCACCTGGCGTTTGGGCAGCACTGTCTGGCGTGACTGCAGCAACGCCGCAGTCATGCCGGGCAGGTCGTCATCCGATGCGGCCAGCGTCAGCGGCAGGGTAAGTGCAGCCTGAGCCATGTCAGCAATCAATGATCTGGCCATCGTGTTCCACATAGGGTTGGTAGGGACCGGTGCCGCTGTGCTGGGACACGGAGGCCGGCACGAAGCCGCCTTGCTGCACGTCAAAGACATGAATCTCGCCATCTTCGATCACATAGTGCCAGCCATGCAGCGTCAGCGCTCCAGCTTCGATTCTGCGCCGCACCATCGGGTAGTCCATCAGCCGCTCCAGTTGCAGCACCACGGCCCGCTGCTCGGTGCGGCGCAGGGCCTCCGGGCCGGAGCGCACCGGCAACAGCGCTTCGGCTGCCAGGCCGAGCCAGGCCTTGAGGTTCACCGCTTCGTCCGACACGCCCTCGTAGGCCGCGCGGATCGCGCCGCAGTGGCTGTGGCCGCAGACCACGATGCGCGAGACCTGCAGGTTGAGCACCGCGAACTCGATCGCGGCCGAGGTGCCGTGGTAGCCGGTAGAACCGTCATACGGCGGCACAAAGGCACCGACATTGCGCACGATGAACAGCTCGCCCGGGCCGGCGCCAGTCAGCAGGTAGGGCACCAGGCGCGAGTCCGAGCAGCCAATGAACAGGATGGTCGGATGCTGCCCGTCGCGCACCAGGTTCTGGAACTGTTCCTGCACCCCGGGAAAGGTCTGGTCGTGGAAGCGCCGCAGGCGCTGCAGCAGCTCGTCCGGCACGGTGGGAACTGCATCCACGGCCGGCCTACTGCACCAGCGGCGTGTCGCTGGCTTGCAGGTCCACGCCATGAACCGTGGTGGCGCCGGCCAGCACCCGCAGGTACTGGCGCAGGGCCGTGACGTAGGCGGTCTGGCGCAGGGCCTGGGCCACCGCGCCATGCACGGCTTCGAACGCCAGGTCGGTGCCGTTCTCGCGCGCCAGCACTTCCACCACGTGCAGGCCAAAGCGGCTGTGCACCAGCCGCGGCAGCACCCCCACGTGGGCCTGGCCGAAGATCTCGCGGGCGAATTCGGGTGCACAGTCGGCGCTGGCTAGCCAGCCCAGGGCGCCACCGTCGGCGCCGCTGGGGCAGTTCGAAAGCTCGCGTGCGGCCCTGGCAAAGCCGTCGGTGCTCTGGTCGTCATGGCAGCGCACTGCCAGCAGGCAGGTCTCGGCGCGGTTGCGCAGTGCCACCACGTCCATGCCGGGCGTCACTGCGAACAGGATGTGGCGCAGCTCCAGCCGCTCGCCGCTGCGGTAGCTGCGGGCATGGGCCGCATAGTGGCGGCGGCAGGCCTCCTCGGACGGCTCGGGCAGGCGCAGCTCGCGCTCCAGCAGGATATCGATCGCGGCACTGGCCTCTTCGCTCACGATGCCGTCGATGCCGGGCAGGTCGCTGGCGTCGAGCAGGCCGGCAGCGATGGCGGCCTGGCGCAGCAGCTCCATGCAGCCGCGCTGGCGCAACTGTTCGGGCTCAAGTGTCTCGTCGCTGCGTTGCAGCGGCACACCATTGATGTGGGGCAGGCTGGCCAGGCCCGGCTGGGAACTGGCGGTTGGCGGTGATTGCAGCAGCATGGCTCGATCCTCAGACGCCGGCGCCGGGCTGGCGTGGCTGGTTGTGACCCGGGGGCAGATTCAGGCGGCGGCTGCGCACCACCTGGTGCGGCCGGAACAGGAAGGCCAGCGCCCCGAACCCGCTCCAGACATGCACCAGCCGGCTGAACGGAAACAGCAGGAAGATCGTCATGCCCAATATCAGGTGGATCAGGTATGGCCAGTCCAGGGTCACCAGGGCGTCGGCGTTCGGCCGGAAGGTGATGATGCGCTGCGACCAGTCGGCCAGGATCAGCATGGCGGATGCATCGGCATGGCCAAACGAATACGGCAGCGTGATCAGGCCAATGGTCAGTTGCACCCACAGGATCACCAGGATCGCGATGTCGGTGCGGTGGCTGGTCAGCCGGATGCGCGGGTCGAAGATGCGCCGGTACAGCAGCAGGCTCAGGCCCACGAAGCAGACCAGGCCGGCCGCGCCACCCGAATAGACAGCCAGCCGTTGCTTGCTGGCCGCGCTGAGAAAGCCTTCGTAGAACCAGTGCGGAGTCAGCAGTCCGACCAGATGGCCGAAGAACAGGAACAGGATGCCGACATGGAACAGGTTGCTGCCCCAGCGCAGGGTGCCGGCGCGCAGCATCTGCGAAGAATCGCTCTTCCAGGTGTATTGGTCACGGTCGAACCGCGCCAGGCTGCCGCCCAGGAATATCGCCAGGCAGATGTACGGATAGACGTTGAAGAAGAAGTTGTGCAGGTAAGACATGACCGGGTTCATGGTGTCACTCCAGGTTGCACGATCTTGCGGACCATGCGGATCGGTTGCGGCGTGCCGGGACTGGCCTGGCCCTTGCTGGAACAGCCGTCGAAGACCGGCGGTTCCGCCCAGGCTTCATCCAGGGCTTCTTCCACAGCTGGCTTGACCGGCTGGGCCTTTTCACCGGCCAGTTCCAGCAGCGCGCCCAGCACACTGGCGTAGTGGTTCTGGCGTTGCTGCAGCGCGCCGAAAATGGCGTTGAAGATGTGCGCCATCTCCCCCAGGAAAGCCCGGGCTTCGCGTGGCGGCTGGGTCGATACAAACTCCAGCAGCACCGGCAGGTAGTCTGGCAGTTCGCCTTCGGCCAGGTACAGCCCGGCCTTCTCATAGGTTTGCGCCAGGTCGATCATGGCCGGGCCGCGGTCGCGTGAATCACCGTGAACGTGTTCGAACAGGTGCAGTGACGTGGCTCGGCCGCGGTCGAACAGGCCCACGTACTCGGCCTCCACATCCAGCGGATCGGCGCTGCCCAAGGCATGAACCAAGGCGGCCAGCTCGTCCAGACGCTGCGCCGAAACGGCGTGTTCCTGTTGCAGCACTTCGACCATTTGCGGCAGGTAACCGCGCAGTGTCGCGTCCGGATAGGACAGCAAGGCTGCCAGGGTGCGCAGCGTCGCGGCGGCCGAACCTTTCGGGCCTTGCGGGTTCTGGTGGGATCGTCCAAACATGGTCAAACCTCCGCCCGTATGGGTATGGTGCGCTTCTTTTCGCTGCCGAACAGACTGGTCTCGCTGCTGCCTTCGGAGCAGACGTTGCCGAAGGTGAAGCCGCAGCCGCCGCGCACGTTGAAGGTGTTCTCGGCGTATTCACGGTGGGTGCTGGGGATCACGAACCGGTCTTCGTAGTTGGCGATGGCCATCACGTGGTACATGTCCTCGACCTCGGCCTGGGTGATGCCCACCTGTTGCAGCGCCGCCAGGTTGATGCGCCGGTCGACATGCTTTTCGCGCTGGTAGGCGCGCATGGCGAGCATGCGCTCCAGCGCCCGCACCACGGGGAAGGTGTCGCCCGCGGTCAGCAGGTTGGCAAGGTACTTGACCGGGATGCGCAGCTGGTTGACGTCCGGGATCTCGCCATTGCTACCGACATGGCCGGCATTGACAGCGGCCGAGATCGGTGACAGCGGCGGCACATACCAGACCATGGGCAGGGTGCGGTATTCCGGGTGCAGCGGCAGCGCCACCTTCCACTTTACGGCCATCTTGTAGACCGGGCTGTTGCGCGCCGCTTCCATCCACTTGTCGGGAATGCCGTCGAGCCGCGCCTGGGCGATCACCTTCGGGTCGAACGGGTCGAGGAAGATGTCCAACTGGGCCTGGTACAGGTCGCGGTCATGCTCCACGCTGGCGGCTTCCTGGATCCGGTCGGCGTCATACAACAGCACGCCGAGGTAGCGGATGCGCCCGACGCAGGTTTCGCTGCAGACCGTGGGTTCCCCCGCTTCGATGCGCGGATAGCAGAAGGTGCACTTCTCGGCCTTGCCGCTCTTCCAGTTGTAGTAGATCTTCTTGTAGGGGCAGCCCGAGACGCACATGCGCCAGCCGCGGCACTTGTCCTGGTCGATCAGCACGATGCCGTCTTCCTCGCGCTTGTAGATCGAGCCCGAGGGGCAACTGGCGACGCAGGCCGGGTTGAGGCAGTGTTCGCACAGCCGCGGCAGGTACATCATGAAGGTGTTCTCGAACTGGCCGTAGATGTCCTTCTGGATGTCGTCGAAGTTGCGGTCCTTGCTGCGCTTGGAGAATTCGCCGCCCAGGATCTCCTCCCAGTTTGGCCCCCAGACGATCTTGTCCATCTGCTGGCCGGTGATCAGGCTGCGTGGCCGCGCCGTGGGCGTGGCCTTCATCTCCGGCGCGCTTTGCAGGTGGTCGTAGTCAAAGGTGAAGGGTTCGTAGTAGTCGTCGATCTCGGGCAGGTTGGGATTGGCAAAGATGCGCATCAGCATCTTCCACTTCGCGCCCTGGCGCGGCTCGATGCTGCCGTTGGCTTTGCGTATCCAGCCGCCGTTCCACTTGTCCTGGTTCTCCCATTCCTTCGGATAGCCGATGCCGGGCTTGGTCTCGACGTTGTTGAACCAGGCGTATTCCATGCCCGGGCGGCTGGTCCAGACGTTCTTGCAGGTGACCGAACAGGTGTGACAGCCGATGCACTTGTCCAGATTCAGCACCATGCCGATTTGTGCGCGGATCTTCATACCACCTCTCCTTGGGACTGGACCGGCTTGATCAGTTCGTTGGCGACGGGCGTGTCGAGCCAGTCGATCTTCACCATCTTGCGCACCACCACGAATTCGTCACGGTTGGTGCCGATGGTTCCGTAGTAGTTGAAGCCGTAGCTGAACTGCGCGTAGCCGCCGATCATGTGCGTGGGCTTGAGCACGATCCGGGTGACGGAGTTGTGGATGCCACCGCGCGCGCCGGTAATTTCCGAGCCGGGCGTGTTCACGATCTTCTCCTGGGCGTGGTACATCAGCACCATGCCGGGGTTGACGCGCTGGCTGACCACAGCCCGGGCGGCAATGGCACCGTTGATGTTGAACAGCTCGACCCAGTCGTTGTCCTCGATGCCGGCGCGCTTGGCGTCGTCCTCGCTGAGCCAGATGCAGGGGCCACCCCGGCTGAGCGTGAGCATCAGCAGGTTGTCGGTATAAGTGGAATGGATACCCCACTTCTGGTGCGGGGTGATGAAGTTGAGCAGGATCTCCGGGTTGCCGTTGGAACGGATACCGTGGATGCCGGCCGTGGTCTTCAGATCCACCGGCGGGCGGTAGCTGGTGAAGCCTTCGCCAAAGGCCAGCATCCAAGGGTGGTCCATGTAGAACTGCTGGCGCCCGGTGAGCGTGCGCCACGGGATCATCTCGTGCACATTGGTGTAGCCGGCGTTGTACGAGACGGTCTCGCTCTCGATACCGCTCCAGGTCGGCGAGCTGATGATCTTGCGCGGCTGCGCCTGGATGTCGCGGAAGCGGATCTTCTCGTCTTCGCGGTGCAGCGCCAGGTGCGTGTGGTCGCGGCCGGTCTGCTTGCCCAGTGCCTGCCAGGCCTTCACCGCCACATGGCCGTTGGTCTCGGGCGCGAGTTGCAGGATCACCTCGCAAGCGTCGATGTCGGTCTCGATCCGCGGCATGCCGCAGGTCACGCCTTCCTCGGTGATGAAGCC
>JANMKM010000056.1:0-3607 GCA_031372035.1 Rhodoferax sp.
TTAATCCGTAGGTCCCTGGTTCGAGCCCAGGTCGAGGAGCCAGACAATTCTTGAGACGAACGAAGCCCTTGGGTTCATCGCCCAGGGGCTTTTTTCTTTATGCGTTCGGTTCGACTCCGATTCGAATAGCCGCCATTCTCATCCACTCCGAGGGCCACCCATGAACATCGACACCACTTCAGGTTCCCCATTGACCCTGGTTCAGCGACAGGCTCATGAGGCGGCGAACGCACTGCATGCCACCACCGACGAAGCGAAGCGACACAATACGGAGCAACTGGCCGCATTGAGCGACGGCGTCACCGAGGCGCATCGGGCCGAGCACATCCGTGCCGTGGTGGCGACGAACATCGCCCATCTATCCATTGAGGCATCGGATGTCACCCGAGCCCAGGCACAGCAATGGGGTCGGTGGGCACTGGATGTCGCGGACGGCGTGGAGCGGGGGCAGCCAGCCGCGGTCTGACGACGCAGTCTGCACTGTTGCCGGGCGAAGAGCCAGCATGAGAAAGGCCCTGGGGCGATAGCGCCAGGGCCTTCATCTTTGTGGGGAGCAAGAGCCACCTAAAGTCGGACTGCTCCCGGTCAGGCTTGCGGAGGCGTCACGGGCACCTGGTACCGGCGGCGACCCGCTGCGAAACGAATGCCACATCGCGCACGTCCACGATGCCATCGTTGTTCACATCAGCCCGGGGATCAAAGCCGGCCTGGCCGGTGCGTTTGCCCATGGACGCCTTGACGATAGCGAGATCGGCGCAATCCACCGCGTTGTCGCCGTTCAGGTCACCTGTCATCCGGATTGTGAAATTGGCATTGGACACGTCGAAGAAGATGTTGCCCACAGCCTCCACCTTGATGCGTGCGGTTGTGGTGGCCACATTGGGCAACATCACGGCCTTGCTTCCATTGTTGGCTGTGCTGGCGGCCAGCGTATAGCCGAAGGTGTTGCCACCATCGGTAGAGAGGCTGATCTTGACATTGGCGGCATTCACCGGCGCAACGTTGGTGTTGGCGACACTCCATGTGACATTCTGGGTCGACGCGCCATCAAGCGTGGCGGCTGTGTTGGGCGCTGTCACCAGGAAGGGGCCGGCGCCAGTTGCCAGCAGCAGCTGGGTTGCCGCATTGCCAACGCCGCCGCGGCCGTCACGGGCGGTCAACCGGAAGTTGAGCGAGAGCGGACTGGCGTTTGTGCCGGCGAAACCTGCATAGGCGGCCGTTGGCAAGAACTCGGAGAAGCAGTCTATTTCGGCGGCAGTCGGTGTTGGTGACGCTGCCGGGCACGCGCCGGTTTCGGCGTTGGTGTTGTTGGCCAGAATCTGCGCCATGTCGGGGAACACCCGCGTCGGATTGGTTTTTGCAAGATTTTCGCCGGGCGAGTTGTAGAGCAGGGTATCGCTCGCACTGACCACGGCACGCGTGCCGAATTGCCTGAACAGCGGTCCGTTGAGTTTGGTATTGCTGATCAGACTTGTGCCGGTACCGGCAGCGCGGTCGTTCTGCTCCCACATGTATGTCAGCGTGTCGCCGTCGGCATCTGTGGCGCTGCCGGTCAGTGCGAATGGCGTGCGAATCGGAATGGTGAAGGGTCCGGGAGCGCTGACAACCGGTGTGCTGTTGCCACTGGGCGTGACCGCGCCACGGCGCGTGGTTTGTCCGCCTTTGGCGATCTCGCCTACAAAGCCGGTGCAGCCCGCACCGCCGGAGCAACCGACAATTTGTAGCAGGCTGACATCGGTCCCGGCCAGCGTACCACCAAAGGTGATTGTGAATGCCGTGTCGCTCAAGGCACTGATGGTGACCGTGCCACCCGCCGGGAAGCTGGGAATGGCCTCAATGGCGCTCTTGATGCCAGCTGTCGTGAAGTTCGTGCCGCGGATGATGGCAGCCGAATCGTTACCGTTGTACCTCAACTGGAACTGCTGCCCATTGGTGTTGAAGCCCGTCAGCACCCCCAACTGGACCTCGTTGATATTGGTTTCGGCGGCAGAAGTGTAAGTGACGATTTCATCCAGACTTCGCTGGGACCAGTAGGCATCGCTGTGCGGTTGCAAGTTATCGGTACCGCAGATGCCGGCATAAGCCATGATCGACGAACCACTGCCCGGTTCTACGGACGTGCCCGCATTGCGATTGCCGCCCGAGCAGTTCGATATCGTGCCATTGAAGGTATGGTTGCCAGCAAACTGGTGTCCCATCTCATGTGCCACATAGTCGACGGCGAAAAAGTCACCAGTTGGTGTTGGAATGCCAGTGCAGCCCTGGGCCTTGCTGTTGCCGCCCACCACGCCCAGGCTGGCGACGCCGCCACCATTGTTGCCAAGTGCAATATGGCCGATATCGAAACTGCTGGCGCCCACGAGCAGGCCGATGACCTGGCGGTTGCGCGTCAAGGTGCCGCTGGTGCAACTACTTGCCTGCGATGCTGAAAAACACGCGGCGCCACCGCACGGACCATTGGTTCCGGTCATCTGCGCTGCTGTGTTCAGGTTCAAGGTGTCGTTGTTGCCAATCAGCACCAGGCGGATGGCGGTTTCGGCTTCGTAGACCTGGGTGACCCGGTTGATCAGCGCAACCTTGGCCGCAGTCACGTTGGCGGCGCCAAAAAAGTTGGCATAGGAAGGATCCGTCAACAGTGCCAGTCTGTAGGTCCGTAGCACGCTGCCAGCAGTCGCCTCGATGCCAACACTGTTGCCCAGCACCTGGTAGGTTGTGGTCGCGGTGACGTCACCGTCTGTCACGACGACATCGTAGCTGCCCAGGCTGTTGTAGGGGTCGGCAACCAACTCGGCTGAAACCGTGCCGTCATCTGCGGCGACGCCGAACAGTGTTTGACGCGGCGCGGCGTCCAACTCCGTATTGCGCACGGTAATGGTCACCCGTGCCCCAGCGGTGAAGCCTCCAGCGCGAACCTGCACGGGATCGCGCGCGTGGAACATGCCGCGCTGCACGCTGACACGCGGTTCCGTCATCAAGCCTTCCACCCATGCTTCCCGGGGATTGGGCAGGTCCCGGGCGAAATAGCTGGCGTACAGGCTTTGGTCCAGGTGATAGTACGGATCAATGTACCAGGACCCTTTGGCTGAGCGAACCGACGCATGAAGCCCGAGCGGCGAAATGTCCATGCGGATGTTGGCCATGGGGTCATCAATGCCGCGACCGGCAAAGGTCTTGATCTCTGGGTGCCGGGCCGCAAGCGCGGGTTCCATCACGGGAGAGGCTTCGATCGTGAACCGCTGAAAGCCACCACTGGGATCGGGCAGCGAAATCACGACAGGGTTCTGGCGGGCAGCCAGGGTGCGTTCGCGCGGTGCGCCTCTGGCCATTGCCGCCATGCTGAGGCGGTCCAGCGTCGTTGAACGGAAACGCTGCGGTCGCACCGAGGGCGCCGTCCCCGATGGCGAAACCGCAGCTGGCGCACTCTTGATGTCCAGCCAATAGGCACGTGTCGGGTGTGACTCTGATGCGGTTGGTGCCGCCTGCACCGCTGCCGCGGCACCGAGCCCCGCGCATGCCATCACCAGGCTGAGCAGGCCACGCCGCCATGTGCCGGTTCGGCTCTCTCGTCCAGAGTGCGGAGCAGACTCCAGCCATGGCAAAGGTGAAC
>JANMKM010000677.1:0-14771 GCA_031372035.1 Rhodoferax sp.
CCGCAGGGTTGCTCTGGCAGCCATGGACGTGGTTCAGGATCAAACCTCATTGGAATTGGCAATGACCACATTAGAATAGTTGCTTTTAAATACTAAATTAGTTGCTTGAAAAAACTAATGGCTTATCATACGGCCATGCCCAACCAACGGATGTTCCATGCCCCGCGTTAAAGCCAATGACTCCGCCTGCTCGGCCGCCCGCTCGCTGGAGCTGCTGGGTGACCGCTGGGCGTTGCTGCTGATCCGTGAGGTGATGTTCGGCACGCACCGTTTCGACGACTTCGCCAGACACCTGGGCATTGCCCGCAATGTGCTCACCGGCACCCTGGGCCGGCTGGTTGCGGCCGGCATCCTGGTGCAGCAACCGCTGCGCAGCGACGCCCTGCGGCAGGGCTACTACCTGACCGAGATGGGCGAAGGCCTGCTGCCAGTGCTGGTGGCGCTGCTGCAGTGGGGCGACCGCTGGCTGCAGACGCCGCAGACCGTGCCGTTGCTGCTGATCGAGCGCGACACCGGGCAGGAACTGGCGCCCATCCGCCTGCGTGCCGCCAGCGGCCGTGAACTGACGCGCCGGGACCTGGACTGGGCGCCGGGCCCGGGAGCAGGCCACCCAAGCATTGCGCCGCTGGTGGCCGCTTATGAAGCGCAGCGCTGGCGTGAGCCGCGGCCGGTGCCGGAAAAGGCAGTGGCGTCCACCGTGGCCCGGCCTCGCAAGACCAACCCTGTCAAACCCTTGAAGAAAGTCACTGCACCATGAACCTGTATCTGCGACTGCTGGCCACCTGGCTGCGCGCCCGCCTCAAGCCCGCGATCCACATGGGCGACACGGTCGAGCTGCAACTGCGGGTCTGGCCGAACGACCTGGACGTCAACGGCCACATGAACAACGGCCGCTACATGACGATCGTCGATCTGGCGCTGATCGAATACTTCACCCGCGCCGGCTTCCTGCCGGTGGCGCTGCGCCGCGGCTGGCGGCCGATGCTGGGCGGCAGCGTGATCTCGTTTCGCCGTGGCCTCAAGCCCTTCAAGGTCTACACCCTGCGCTTTTCCATGCAGTGCTGGGATGAGCGCTGGAACTACTTCCGCTTCGAGTTCGAGCACGCCGGCCAGACCATGGCCAGCGGCTACACCAAGGGCGCCGTGGTTGGCCGCGGCGGCATCGTCAGCAGTACCGAGACCTATGGCGCACTGGGCATGGACCCCGTCTCACCGGTCATTCCTGCGCCGATAGCCGCCTGGATCGAGGCCGACCGGCTGCTGCGGGCTTGAGCTCGCCAGCAGCACTTCATTTCATCGTTACCGAAGGAGTCAGCATGTTTATCGCAAGTCTGGTCGCCGCCATCTGCATGGCATTGGCGCTGTTGCACGCGTACTGGGCCGTGGGCGGCCAATGGGGCAGCGACGCCGCGCTGCCACGGGTGCCTGCGCGAGAAGGCGCCGCCATGGTTCGCGCATTCACTCCGGGCCCGGGCATGACGCTGCTGGTGGCCGCCGCCCTGGCCAGCGTAGCCGCGCTGGTGGTGCTGCACGCCGGCTTGCTGGGCGTGACCGTGGAGCACGACCTGCTGCGCTGGGCCATCGTCTGCGTGGCCGCTGCCATGATGGCCCGCGCCATTGGCGACTTCCGCCTGGTGGGCTTCTTCAAAGAGATCACCGGCAAAGAAGGCTCCGCCAAACCAGGCGCCTGCGAAGAAAGTGCCGGCCAAAAAAATTGCGGTGCGTAAGGTATCCGAGACCCCGGAATTCACGCGTGTGAAGAAGGGCCTGATCAAGATGGCTGACAAGCGGCCACGCAAGCTGAAGTCCCTGATGAAGCATGTCCAGGCCATGCTGGGCCGGGAAGCTACTGTGGCAGCGGCTGATGCCATGGTCAGGAAGCTGGAGCTGGCCAAGGTTGTGCATATCGCGGGTGACTTGGTGTTGTACGGTTGAGTCGTATGGCATGGTCTCTAATACATCTGAATCCGGAATTGGCATGAAATGCTTTATGAATCAAACAGTTGCAATCACATCGGTAAACCCGAAGGTTGACCGGGCTAGCACCTGACGCCCTTCGCCAACACTCCAACTTTGGTGCTGCTTGTTCAGAATTGAGGCTTGTTCACGATTCGTGAACAGCTCGGGTGATTGGACAAACGGGGCAAACTGAGACTGTATTTGTCCACTATTTACATTTGTCCAACATAAATGGACAATCGTAATTAATGGATAAAAGAGAACAATCTACCGAGCGCTTGCTGCTGAATGCCGCTGTCAAAGCCGCGCAAGGTTTGGGCGTTGACATCGAAGTTGTACGGCAAGAACCGAAGCGTGATCCAGCCGGCGCAGATGCATGTATCCGTGTGACGCAAGGCGGACAAGATGTGTGCTACGCCGTGGAAGTGCGACGTTCTCTGCAGCCGGCCACGCTGGGCGCCGCATTGCAACAGCTGGAGCGCTGGGGACCAAAAGCCATGCTGGTGACGGACCACCTCGCACCGGCGCTGGCGGATGAACTGAAGGCACGGCACATCGCATTTCTGGATACGGCGGGCAATGCCTACATCGATCAGTCATCCCTGCTGGTTTGGGTGAAGGGGCAAAAGCCTGCCGCCAAGCCAGCGGCGGTGACGATGGGGCGCGCCTTCCAGCCCACCGGCTTGCAGGTGGTATTTGCCTTACTGTGCAACCCGCAGGCAGTCAACCAGCCCTACCGCGCGTTGGCGGACATGGCAGGCGTGGCGCACGGTACTGTCGGGTGGGTGATACCCGATTTGCAGCAACTGGGTTTTGTGCGTGACCTCAATGGCAAGCGCGGCACACGCCGCCTGTTCCAGCTAGACCGCCTGTTGGACGAATGGGTCACCACCTATGCCCGTGTGCTGCGGCCGCGCACGTTGCTCGGCCGTTACTACGTGGCGGCGCTCGATGGCTGGCAAGACTGGCCGTTGGCCGAGCATGGTGCAACCTGGGGGGGCGAACCTGCCGCTGCCTTGCTGACGGACTATCTGCGTCCTGGCGAATTGACAATCTATGCCGACAAGCTGCCCGCGCTCCTGGCTGCGCGCATGAAGTTCTTGAAAGAGCCAATGCCCGGCCATACCGCAGTGGTTGAGGTGCGCAAGCGCTTCTGGAACTTTGCCGGCGACCCGGGACACATGGCTGTTGTACCCCCGGTGCTGGTCTACGCCGACTTGCTGGCCAGCGGCGATGCGCGCTGTATCGAGACCGCCAAGATGGTGCATGACACTTATGTCGCTCGACTTTTCACACAAGCCTGATCTCTTGCCATTGGCACAGGTTGCAGGGGGATTGCAGCGTATGGCGGCACCCATGCAAGCAGCATTCTTTCTCATGGGTGCTGCGGCTCGGGACGTCATGCTGCTCCATGCACACAACATCCAGATCGCCCGCCTGACGAAGGACATCGATTTCGCTGTGATGGTGCCGGATTGGGATACGTTCGCTGCGCTCCGTGCGGCCTTGATCCAAGGTGGTGAATTTGCCGAGCGTGCAGGCCCGGGCACCCATCGGCTGCGCCACAAAAGTGGCTTGCCGCTGGACATCGTGCCCTTCGGCGCCATTGAGCGGGCCGACAGGACGATTGCCTGGCCGCCCGACCAGAGCACCGTGTTTGACTGCTTTGGCGCCCGCGAAGCATTGGCAACGGCCGTCCCTGTGTTGTTACCCCAGGCAGTACGCTTGCTGGTCGCGTCGATCCCGGCGCTGGCCTTGCTCAAGGTGACGGCGTGGAACGACCGAAAACATACCCACCCGGGCCGCGATGCCGAGGACCTCCTGCTATACCTGCGCAGCTATCTGGACTGCGACACTCTCGCCCGTGCAGCGCAGGACCATCCTGATCTTTTTCAGGTGGACAACTACGAGCACGAGGCCACAGGTGCCCGGCTACTAGGCCGCGACATGGCGCAGCTGCTGGACAAGCTGGCAGTTGAGCGAGTGCTCCACATCCTGCAGCCGCAGGCCGATCCGCAGGGCCCCTTGCTGCTGGCCAGCCACTCCGGCCATGGCATGGAGCAGTCCCGCCGGCTGATCGAATCGCTTTGCGCCGGGCTGACCGACACTCCACAAGGAAATCCATGAACTCCGCCACCATCGTCCAGAAACTCTGGAACTACTGCAACGTGCTGCGCGACGACGGTATGAGCTATGGCGACTATGTGGAGCAGCTTACCTATCTGCTGTTCCTGAAGATGGCTGACGAGCGCAGCCAGCCGCCGTGGAGCCAGCCCAGCCCGATTGCCAAAGGCTTCGACTGGCCGTCGCTGCTGGCGAAGGACGGGGACGACCTGTTTGACCACTACCGCCACACGCTGGAGAAGCTGGGCGCAGAGAAAGGCACCATCGGCCTCATCTTCGGCAAGGCGCAGAACAAGTTTCAAGACCCAGCCAAGCTGCGCCGGCTGGTGGTGGACCTGATCGATGGCGAGAACTGGTCCGCCATGGGCGCGGACGTGAAGGGTGATGCCTACGAGGGCCTGCTGGAGAAGAACGCGCAAGACACCAAGAGCGGTGCCGGCCAGTACTTCACGCCACGCCCGCTGATCCAGGCGATGGTGGACTGCATTGCACCGAAACCGGGCGAGACGATTTGCGACCCGGCCTGTGGCACCGGGGGCTTCCTGTTTGCCGCGCACAACCATGTGGCGCAGCAAAACCCGAACCTCACGCGCGAGCAGAAGAAGCACTTGAAGGAGAAGGCTTTGCGTGGCTGGGAGCTGGTGCAAAGCACGGCGCGCCTGGCGGCCATGAACATGATGCTGCACGGCATTGGCTCGGACAAGGCGGTGCCCATCGTGGTGGCAGACGCGCTGGCCGCCGACCCGGGCGAACGCTTCGACGTGGTGCTGGCAAACCCGCCTTTTGGCAAGAAGAGCAGCACCATGATCACCGGCGCCGAAGGCAAGGTGACGACCGAAAAGGACGTGATCGAGCGCGACGACTTCTGGGCAACCACCTCCAATAAGCAGCTCAACTTCGTGCAGCACATCAAGACGCTGCTGAAACAGCATGGCCGCGCGGCGGTGGTGCTGCCCGACAATGTGCTGTTTGAAGGCGGTGCTGGCGAGACCATCCGCAAGAAGCTGCTGCACGAGTGTGATGTGCACACGCTGCTGCGCTTGCCCACGGGCTTGTTCTACGCGCAGGGTGTCAAGGCCAATGTGCTGTTCTTCGAGCGCAAGCCGGCCAGCGAAACGCCGTGGACCAGGAAGCTATGGATCTACGACCTGCGCACCAACCAGCACTTCACGCTCAAGACCAATCCGCTCAAACGTGAGCACCTGGACGAGTTTGTGGCGCTGTACAACCCGGCCAATCGGCATGAACGCAAGGCGACCTGGAGTGCCGAGCCTTCGACAGGCTCAGGCCGAACGGGGGATACCTCAGGCCGAACGGGGGTGGAAACCGGCCCGGATGGCCGCTGGCGCGTCTACACCTATGACGATTTGATGGCGCGTGACAAGGCCAGCCTGGACATCTTCTGGCTCAAGGACGACTCCCTGGCTGACAGCGACAACCTGCCGCCACCGGATGTGATTGCCCAGGAGATCGTGGAAGACCTGCAGGCCGCATGGAATAAGCACGGAGCACTACTGAAAACGTAGCGCCGTGCCTTCAGGCGACAGGAACCGCTCGACCCTTGGACAGGCTCAGGGCGAACGGTCTGTATCCTTGAACGCAAAGTCACTTCAGCCCGCGGCTGCCCGCCGCGCCCGCTTCGGCCGTGCAGCAGCGCTGGCGGCTACCAGTGCCAATGGTGCCCGTGGTTTGGGTGCAGGCTTGCGCGCCGCGCGTTTGGCGGCCGGCTTCTTCGCGGGCTTCTTCGTGCCATTGCCAGCAGCAACAGCTTTGGCGACCACAGCTTGCGGTGCCGCAGCAGCAGCCGGTGCGGCCGCGTGCACTGCGGCCGCCGGCACCGCAGCCGCCTCCACCACCTTCGGCGCCGCCGCATGCGCCGCCAGAGTCAGCTTCAGCAGTTCGCGGTGCGCGGCCTTCATGTAGCGCGCCAGCTCCGGCAGGTCCGGCATGGCTTTGCGGCAGGCGATCAGGCCGAAGTCGAGCGAGCCGTTGTAGCTTTGCACCGTGACGTTGAGCGCCAGGCTGTGCATCACGATCGACACCGGGTAGTAGGTCAGCATCTTGGCGCCGGCCATGTACAGCGCCACCTTCGGGCCCGGCACGTTGGAGATCGCCAGATTGGCCAGCGGCGGCAGGGTGTTGGCCAGGCGTGAACGGCCGAACAGTGATGCCATGCCACTGAGCAGCCAGGGCGCACCGAGCGACGGGAAGTCGGTGGGCAGCGCGGTCTTGACGCTGGCGGTGATCGCCTTGGCGGCCTGGGTATGGCGCCGGATAGCGGCCAGCCGTTCCAGCGGGTCGGCAATGATGCTGGCCAGGTTGATGCGCATCATCGAGGCCTGGGTGTTCATCTGGGTGTTACCTTCCTCGCGCAGGCTTACCGGCACGCCGGCCAGCAGCGAGTGTTCGGGCACGCAGTTCAGGTCCGCCAGGTAGTGGCGCAGCGCGCCCGAGCAGATCGCCAGCACCACGTCATTGAGCGTGGCGCCATTGCCCTTGGCCACCCCTTTGAGCTCGGCCATGGGCAGTGAGAAGCTGCAGAAGATGCGCTGGTTCGTGATGCTGACATTGATCGGCGTCTTCGGCCCGAACCAGGTGCTCTTCTCGGCCGCGGCCGTGGCCTTGACCACTTCGTCCTTGGGCGGGCGCAGCATCTGCAGCGCGGCCCGTGCCAGCGTCGGCAGGGTCTTCACCAGCTTGAGCGTCTGCACCGCCGTGTTGCGGATGCCCGATCCCGCCAGCTCGGCAATGCCGAAGTTGTCTGCGGGTGTGGAGCGGCGCATCGGCGCGGCGCGCACAGCCCGTGGCACCGCCGTCACGTCCATGATGGCCTGGGCCAGGGCCACGCCGGCCTCGCCGTCCACCGCTGCATGGTGTACCTTGGAGTAGAAGGCCACATGCCGGGTGCCGGGCGTAGCGTCCGCCGGCGTCTCCACACCTTCGATCACGTAGAACTCCCACAGCGGGCGGCTGCGGTCCAGCAGGCTCGAATGCAGCCGGCCCACCAGCCGGTCGAGCTGTTCCCGGTTGCCGGGCTTGGGCAGCACCGTGCTGCGGATGTGGTACTCCATGTCGATGTCGTCATCGGCAGCCCAGATCGGGTTGGCCAGCTCAAACGGCATGTTCACCAGCTTGCGGGTGAACACCGGCGCCAGATGCATGCGCTTGGCAATGTGCTCGCGCAGGTTCTCCAGGAAGTCGCCCTCGTAGTCGGCCGGCAGCTCGAAGATGTTGAGCCCGCCCACATGCATGGGCGTCTCGGGGGTTTCCATGTAGAGGAAGGTGGCGTCCAGCCCGCTGAGGTGGTCCATGGGAGTCTCCAGATCAATTGAGCTGCTATCTTGACTGCTTTTGCCGCAAAAAGCTGGCGCCAAGGCGTCAGGCGGATCGGGGTATTCCCGCTAGCACCGGCTCTTGTCACGGGCCTTTCGACGGGCTCTGGGCGAACGGCAACAGGCGTGCCGGGCAGGCCAAAAAGCCCCATAGACTGTGGCCATGCAGACCGTACCCGAGCAGACCTACTACCAGGCCACAACCGACGCCGCAGCGGACTACCCGGCAGCGCGCGGCAATATCGAGGCCGACGTGGTGGTGGTGGGTGGTGGCTTTGCCGGCTTGGCCACGGCCATGGGCCTGCTGGAGCGCGGCCACAAGGATGTGCTGTTGCTGGAGGCCGGCTCCATCGGTGCCGGTGCTTCCGGGCGCAACGGCGGTTTTGTGTTTGGCGGATTCAGCCTGGACAACGCCGCCTTGGTGGCGCAGTTGGGCAGCGCGCCGGCGCGCGCGCTGTACCAGCTGACGCTGGACGCGGTGGATCTGATCCGCCAGCGCATCGCGCGCCACGGTATTGATTGCGACGCCCGTCATGCTGGCGTGCTGCTGGCCGACTGGTTTGGCGACGAGCGGCCGCTCAGAGCCAAGCAGGCCTTCATGCAGCAGCATTTCGGGGTCGAATGGGCCTGGCGTACGCGCGAGCAGGTGCGCAGCGAGCTGCTGACCGAGCGCTACCACTGCGGCCTGTTCGAGGCTAATGGCTTTCACTTCCATCCGCTCAAGTACGCACAAGGGTTGGCGGGGGTGCTGCACGCTGGTGGCGTGCGCCTGCACACGCACAGCCGGGTCATGGCGCTGGCGCGCGAGGGCGCCGGGTGGCAGTTGCAAGCGGGGGAGGCCAGCGTGCGCTGCCGCGGGCTGGTGCTGTGCTGTGGCGGCTACATCGGCAAGCTGTACCGGCCGTTGTCGCGGGCCGTGCTGCCGATTGCAACCTATGTGATGGCGACCGAGCCGCTGGGGGAGCACCTGCAGACCGCCATGCGCGGCAACAGCGCGGTCTATGACACCCGTTTTGCCTTTGACTACTACCGGCCGCTGGTCGACACCCGGCTGCTGTGGGGCGGGCGCATCTCCATCCTGGACCGCACGCCGCAGCAGGTGAGCGCGCTGCTGCATGCGGACCTGCTGCGGGTCTATCCGCAGCTGGCCGGTGTGGCCATCAGCCACGCCTGGAGCGGCCTGATGAGCTATGCCCGGCACAGCATGCCGCAGATCGGCCGGCTGCCCAACGGCCTGTGGTACGCCATGGGCTTTGGTGGCCACGGCGTGGCCCCCACCACCGCCGCCGGTGAGGTGCTGGCTGCCGCCCTGACAGGCCAGGCCAGCATCCCGGCGGGCTTCGGCAGCTATGGCCTGGCGCCCACTTTCGGCCTGGCAGGCCAGTGGGCGGCGCAGGCCACGTACTGGTGGCAGCAGTGCCGCGATGCTCTGCGCAAGGGCGCCTGATGGCACGTGCAAGGCTGCCCGCAGCGCTGCGTACACTGGTGTCCCATGACCGAAAACGAGACCATTGAGCGCATCCTGCGCGACTGCCGCACCGTGGCCGTGGTGGGCCTGTCGCCCAAGCCGCACCGTGACAGCCATGGCGTGGCGCGCTACATGCAGCAGCACGGCTGGCGCATCGTGCCGGTCAACCCGAATGCCAGCGAGATCCTGGGCGAGAAAGCCTATGCCAGCCTGGAAGAGGCGGCGGCGCAGGTGCCCATCGACCTGGTCAATGTGTTTCGCAACAGCGTCGACGTGCCACCAGTGGTGGACACCGCCATCGCCATCCAGGCCCGTGCCGTATGGCTGCAGCTGGGCATCGAGCATGCCATCGCAGCCGCCAAAGCCCAGGCTGCAGGCCTGCTGGTGGTGCAGAACCGCTGCCTGAAAGTGGAGTACGCACGACGCGCGTGAGTGGAGTACGCACGCCGGGCCCGGATGGCGCTGGGTGACAATGCAGCCATGACTGCCAACAGCGTTTCCAGTGGCTACGCCGCCTTGCAAAACGACAGCTTCCTGCGCGCCTGCCTGCGCCAGGCCACGGACCACACGCCGGTCTGGCTGATGCGCCAGGCCGGGCGCTACCTGCCCGAGTACCGCGCCACCCGCGCCCAGGCCGGCAGTTTCATGGGCCTGGCCACCAACGTGGACTACGCCACCGAGGTTACGCTGCAGCCGCTGGAGCGCTATGCGCTGGACGCGGCCATTCTGTTCAGCGACATCCTGACCGTGCCCGACGCCATGGGCCTGGGCCTGAGCTTTGCCCTGGGCGAAGGCCCGCGTTTTGCGCACCCGGTGCGCGACGAGCAGGCCGTGGCGCAACTGGCCGTGCCCGACCTGGACAATCTGCGCTACGTGTTCGACGCCGTCACCTCGATCCGCAAGGCACTGCGGGGCCGGGTGCCGTTGATCGGCTTTTCCGGCAGCCCCTGGACCCTGGCCTGCTACATGGTGGAGGGCGCCGGCTCCGACGACTACCGGCTGGTGAAAACCATGCTGTACCGCCGGCCGGACCTGATGCACCGCATCCTGGCCATCAATGCCGACGCTGTGGCCGCCTACCTCAACGCCCAGATCGACGCCGGCGCCCAGGCCGTGATGGTGTTTGACAGCTGGGGCGGTGTACTGGCCGACGGTGTGTTCCAGCGCTTCAGCCTGGCCTATACGGCGCGGGTGCTGGCGCAGCTCAAGCGCAACCTGCCTGGGCCGGATGGCAATGCGGTGCCGGTGCCGCGGATCGTGTTCACCAAGGGCGGTGGCCCGTGGCTGGCCGAGATGGCGCAGCTGGACTGCGAGGTGCTGGGGCTGGACTGGACCGCCAATCTGGGTGCGGCCCGTGCGCTGGTGGGTGGCACTGCCGGCTCACCCGGCAAGGCCTTGCAAGGCAATCTGGATCCGAACGTGCTGTTTGCCGACCCAGCGCAGATCGAGGTCGAGGTGGCGAAAGTGCTGCAGGCCTTTGGCAAGCCGCACCAGGGGCCGGGCACGGGGCCGACGCATATCTTCAACCTGGGCCACGGTATCAGCCAGCACAGCCCGCCGGAGAGCGTGGCGGTGCTGGTGGAGGCAGTGCATGCGTTCTCGCGCAAGATGCGCGCGTGACCTTGTACCCGGGGAATTGGCTAGCACATTTAGTCTGTGCAATTGGTTGGTGAACCCTGACTTATGCACAAAAAGTTTGTTGCGGTGCGCAACATAACGACTTGCACACTGCTGCGTGCTACAAAACACATAGCGGTTGCAAGTGCTTGATTCATAACGGATTAGTAGTTTGCTTTTTTTGTGGGCATTTTATCGAAAGGCTTGATTTTCAAGGCTTTGGGGACCGTGGTGACAAGATATCAACAAAGTTATCCACAGAAAACCTGCGTTTCCTTCAAAGCGGTTGCAAATCAAGTACTTAGGCGCTGTTCCGCAAGTTCACATCAACAAAGGCGGGCAACCGGAGCAACGCCATGAAGGCCCGTCCAGAGCCTGGGGAAAACCAGAATTTACCGCTGGGTGACACGCCACGGAGCGCGAGCGTCCCCACGAGGCTGAGCTCCGCGGCTCCCGGTCTGCCTGCGCAGGCCGGGACGGAGGGAAGAGCTGACGCCTCTGGCGTCGGCACGTCCAGCGAGCTACACCCAGTGAGCGAGCGTGGGGGTCATGTCCTGTCTGTGCTGGTGCACACCCCAGCCTATAGCGAACTGAGCGACGCACTGAGCTATCTGCATACGCAGGCGCTGCCACCCGGCACCTTGGTGCGCGTGCCGCTAGGCCGGCGCGAAACCCTGGGCGTGGTCTGGGAAGCGCCGGCTGAGGTCGCCGCCGGCGCGGCCCCGGGCTACCAGCTGCGCGCCATCAGCGGCGTGCTGGAGGGCATCGCGCCCCTCACGGCTGCCTGGCGCGACCTGGTGCGCTTTGCTGCCAGCTACTACCAGCGTTCGGCCGGTGAGGTTGCGCTGGCGGCACTGCCGCCGCAGCTGCGCGCCTTGGACATGGTGCAGCTGCGCCGGCGCCTGGCGCGCAAGCCGCCCACAGCGTTGGCCGCCGCGGCCGAAAGTGCCTTGGCCGGCCCGGCCCTGAGTGCTGAGCAGGATGCAGCACTGAGTGCCATCATCCAGGCGCAGATGCCGGTGCTGCTGTTTGGTGCCACCGGCAGCGGCAAGACCGAGGTCTACATGCGCGCCGTGCAGCAACTGCTGGAAGCCGACCCGCAGGCCCAGGCGCTGGTGATGGTGCCGGAGATCAACCTCACACCGCAGCTGGAATCCCGCTTCCAGCAGCGCTTCTGCCGACTGTATGGCGACGCTGCCGTGGTCTCGATGCACAGCGGCATGACGCCGGCGCAGCGGCTCAAGAGCTGGCTGGCCAGCCACAGCGGCGCGGCGCGGATCGTGCTGGGCACCCGCATGGCGGTGTTTGCCTCCATGCCCGGGTGCAAACTGATCGTGGTCGACGAGGAACACGACCCCAGCTACAAGCAGCAGGAGGGCGCGCGCTATTCGGCCCGGGACCTGGCGGTGTACCGGGCCCGCCTCGACGGTGCCCGGGTGGTGCTGGGGTCAGCCACGCCCTCGCTGGAGAGCTGGCACCACAGCCGCCCAGTGGAGCAGGGTGGACGCTACCTGCGTGTGGCCATGCCGAGTCGCATCGGCGCTGACGGCGTGAACGCGCCCTGGCCTGCGGTGCGCCGGGTGGACATGAACCACCAGCCGCGCAAGGCCCAGCTGTCACCGCCGCTGCTGGAAGCCATCCGGCTGCGGGTGGAGCGCGGCGAGCAGAACATGGTGTTCCTGAACCGCCGCGGCTACGCTCCGGTGCTGGCCTGCAGCGCCTGCGACTGGAAGAGCGATTGCCCGCACTGCAGCGCCTACCGTGTGTTCCACAAGATCGACCGTACGCTGCGCTGCCACCACTGCGGCCTGGCCGAGGCCGTGCCGCGCGCCTGCCCGCTGTGCGGCAACCCCGACATCCAGCCGGTGGGCCGCGGCACCGAGCGGCTGGAGGAGCAACTGGCGGAACTGCTGACCGAGGTGCGGCGCCCCAATACTGTGAGCGTGTTGTGGCCGCAGGGCGAGCCCCTGCGCATCCTGCGGGTGGACGCTGACAGCACCCGGCACCAGGGCGCGCTGCAGTCGCGCCTGGCCCAGGTGCATGACGGCGAGGTGGACGTGCTGGTGGGCACCCAGATGATCGCCAAGGGCCACGATTTTCGTGGCATCACGCTGGTGGCCGCGGTCAACGCCGACAGTGCCCTGTTCTCCAGCGACTTCCGTGCGCCCGAGCGGCTGTTCAGCCTGCTGCTGCAGGCCGCTGGCCGGGCCGGGCGCGACGCCGCCATGACGGCGCGCAGCGAGATGTGGATCCAGACCCAGCATCCGCGCCATCCGCTGTTTGCGGCGCTGGCACGGCACGACTACCCGGCCTTTGCCGAGCAGGAACTGGCACAGCGCCAGAGCTCCGGCATGCCGCCGTTCTCCTTTCAGGCGCTGGTGCGCTCCGAGGCCCGCAGCCAGGATGCGGCCCAGGCCTTTCTCACGGCCGCCAGCGCCGCCGGCACCGAACTGCCGCAGGCGGCCGGGGTGCAGCTCTATCCGCCGGTGCCCATGGGCATCCAGCGCGTGGCCAACGTCGAGCGGGCCCAGATGCTCGTGGAAAGCGCCTCGCGCAGCGCGCTCCAGCGCTTCCTCGCGGCCTGGCACGGCGTGTTGCACAGCACCCGCCAGGGGCCGCACGGCCAGGGCGTGATCCGCTGGGCCGTGGACGTGGATCCGCTGGCGATCTGAAGGCTTGAATTTTCCTCTTGAAATCATTTTCCGAATCCCTATGTCACTTTCCGAGCCGGCGGGAACGGGTCTCCAGCCGGTGTGTATCAACCTACCGGAGGACAGACCATGTATGCATCTTTGTGGAACCAGCCGAGCAGCCTGTTCGGCCAGTTTGAGCTTCTGCGCCGGGAGCTCGACGAGGCGTTCGGCGTGTCGGGCCTGCCCAGCAGCATCCGCTCGGTCACGCCGGGAACCATTCCCGCCATCAATGTGGGCCGCACGCCCACCAGCGTGGAGGTCTATGCCTTTGCACCCGGTCTGGACGCGTCCAAGGTTGAGGTGACGCTGGACCGCGGTGTCTTGCGCATTGCCGGCGAGCGCCCGTCCGCCATCCCCGAAAAGGGCACACCCGTGCAAGTCTATGCCCGGGAGCGGGTGGCAGGCAGCTTCACCCGCACGGTCTCGCTGCCCGATGACGTGGACCCGGCACAGGTGAAGGCCAGCTACCGCGACGGTGTTCTGCAGATCAGCATCGCGCGGCGCGAATCCGCCCAACCCAAGCGCGTCACCGTGCAGTGATGCACACAGAACCAGAAGGAGAAACTGCCATGAGCGACAACAACAAGCAAGTGACCACCAGCACCGCTGAGCAGGACCCGCAGCGTGCCGTGCTCCCAGCCGTGGACGTGTTCGAGGACGCGTCCGGCATCACGCTGCTGGCCGACATGCCGGGCGTGCCGAAAGAGCAGCTGGAGTTGAAGGTGGAAGGCGACGCACTGCTGATCGAGGGCGGGGTGCAGCCGCGCACGCCCGATGGGCTGGAAGCCATCTACGCCGAAGTGCGTGTGCCTCGCTACCGCCGGGCCTTCACCCTGAGCCGGGAGCTGGACACAACCCGCATCGAGGCCAACCTGAAGGATGGTGTGCTGCGCCTGAGCATCCCGAAGCAGGCCCATGCCCAGCCGCGCAGGATCAACGTCACGGCGGGTTGAGTCTGGCTGGGATGGAACCTTACGCAACCTGTGAAAGGATGAACCATGACCAAGCTTGCAGAACAGATCAGGCAGGGCGCGGATCAGGCCTGGGAGTCCTTGTCGGAGGGCTGGCGTGACCTCAGTGCCCGCGCCAGCGGTGCCCTGACGCGCTTCTGGCCCTCAACCCAACCCGCCGCGAATCCGTCAACCACGCCGCCCGGACGCAGGCCGCGGACGACCGGCTGGGCCTTCCTGGCGGCCGACGTGTTCGAGGGTGCCGACACGGTGATCGTGCGCATCGAGGCGCCCGGCATGCAGCGTGCGGACTTCAACGTCACGGTCAACGGCGACATGCTGTCGGTAGGGGGCGAAAAGCGGATCGACAGCGAGGCCACCGACGGCCAATGGCGCGTGGTGCAAAGCGTTTACGGAAACTTTCGCCGCGAGGTGCTCCTGCCCACGCCGGTGCAGGCCGAAAAGACCAAAGCCAGCTACCGCGACGGCGTGCTGCGGATTGAACTGACCAAGTCCGATGCAGCGCGTGCGCGCCGCATTGCAGTGCAGACCGCTGCGTGAGACAGGGCCACACTGGACTGCTGTGCCAGTGTGGCCTGCTTTCGCAGCGCAAACCGGGTGCGAACCA
>JANMKM010000093.1:0-11263 GCA_031372035.1 Rhodoferax sp.
GCGAAAACTGCGTTCGCATTGCCCCAGCAACAAGGCCGCCTCGGCCTGTGTCAGTCGCCCCTGTGTCCAGCCATCCAAGGCCTCTTTGAATCTCATCTTCCGGTTCTCCTGCACGTAGCGGGCCCGGCTCATGGGGGCGTGGTGCATCGCTCCTCCCCAAACCGGCCAGATTACTTGCTACGGACCGGACAACTTACTTACTCCCGACAGTGGTGCCATGCAGCCCTTGCGGCGGAAACGGCGCACGCGCACAATGATCAGGCCGTATGGCAGAAAGTGAGACCCACCATGGCACATAGCGCCCTGCCCACCTTCCGTTTCCCGCCTGGCACCAGCATCGCCCAGGCGCAACCACCGCAACGCCCGGCCGTGACACTGCAGTCGCCGGCGCTGGATGTGGTCACCGATCTGACGGGTGTGCGCGCCGCCACCGTGGCGCCGGGCAGCGCCCTGGCCCAGGCCGAACTGGGCATGATCCACCAGGGCGTTCGGCTGCTGTTTGTGGTCAGCCATATGCCGCGGGTGGACGGCATCATCACCGCCAGCGACCTGCATGGTGAGCGGCCGATGCGGCTGGTGCACCAGCGCGGCGTGCGCTACGAGGAGTTGACAGTAGGCGATGTGATGACGCCACTGTCCGGAATTGACGCCGTGGACTACGCAGCACTCAAGCACGCCAGCGTCGCCGACGTCGTCACCGCCCTGCAGCAGCATGGCCACGCGCATCTGCTGGTAATCGAGCAGGCCAGCGTCACCGCGCCGGTGCGGATCCGCGGCATCATCTCCCGCACCCAGATCGAGCGCCAACTCGGCACCCATCTGCCAGCCAGCGAAATCGCCAGCAGCTTTTCGGAGATCGAGAAGGCGCTTTCCTGACAATCAGCCTGCAAAGGCATAAGGCCACGCTCAATGTGGCTCATGCACCGGTGGCAAGTCCATCGGAATCGTCGCAAACAACGACTCCCGCGCCTCGCCGCGTGGCCTCTCCTGTTGTCGTCCCTCGACATGGCCGAGGTGGGTCAGGCCCCGTTGCGGGCCCGGCCGGCCCAGCAGAAAGCCCTGCAGCTCGTCGCAACCGAGTTCCTGCAACAACGCCGCCTGCTCACGCGTCTCCACGCCTTCCGCATTGACCCGGACCTCCAGCGAATGCGCCAGCGCAATGATGGAACGCACGATCAGACGCACCCTGGGATCGTCCACCATATTGCGGGTGAATACCTGGTCGATCTTGAGCTTGTCAAAGGGAAAGCGCCACAGGTAGGCCAGGCTCGAGTAACCGGTACCGAAATCGTCCATGGCAATCGACAATCCCAGGCCGGCCAGACGGCGCAAGGTGTCCATCACATGCTGCGAATTGTTCATCAGCAGCGACTCGGTAATCTCCAGGCACAGCCGGTGTGGTGCGAGGCCGCTGTCACGCAACGCACCCGACACCTGTTGTACCAACGAGTCATCGGCAAACTGTTTGGCCGACAGGTTGACTGCGACGCCAAGCGAGGCCGGCCAGGATATGGCGTCGCGGCATGCCTGTTGCAATGCCCACAGGCCGATTTCGTCAATCAGGCCGGCGGCTTCAGCCAGCGGCACGAATTCACCGGGCGAGACCTTGCCCCGCAGCGGATGGTCCCAGCGCAGCAAGGCCTCGTAGCCCAGCAGCAGGTCGGCGTCACGGCCGTACAGCGGCTGGTAATGCAGGGATAGTTGCCGCTGCGCAATTGCCAGCCGCAGGTCACGGGTCAGTTCCCGGCGCGATTGCTCAAGCCGATCCAGCGCCTCATCATGGAAGGCATAGCCGCCGCCGCCCTGCGCCTTGGCCCGAGCCAACGCCGACTCGGCTTTGTTCATCAGCACATCCACATCCAGACCATCGGGACCGTGCAGTGCGATGCCAACACTGCCGGTACAGCGCAGCGTCTGGCCACCAAGCTGCAGGGGCTCGGCCAGCGTCTGGACAATCGACTGTGCCATGGGCATCACGCCGGTGAACGTGGATGGACCCAGCAGCAGCAGCGCAAACTCGTCCGCACCCAACCGGGCCAACTGATCGCCTTCGCGCAGGCAGGCCTGCAGCCGCTGACCCGTCAGGCGCAGCACCTCGTCGCCCTGCTCATGCCCAAAACGCTCGTTGACATCCTTGAACCCGTCCAGGTTGATGCGCTGCACAGAAAACGCGCGGCCTCCCAGGGCGCGCCGCTGCCCGGCATGCATCAGCGCTTGATGGAAACTGGCCCGGTTGAGCGCTCCGCTGAGTTCATCGTGGCGAGCCAGATAGCGCAATCTGGTCTCGGCGTCGCGCCGGCGTTTCGTGGTCCCGACAAACTGGTACACGGCAGCACTCACCAGGATGAATAGCAAGGCGCCCACCACAGTGCCAATACGGCGCAGTCCCTGGGCCGCATCCGCAGCACGCTTGCTCTGGTCGATGTGCAGGCGCAGTACAGCGGCATTCTTGCCGCGCAACTGCAACGGCACAAAGACCTCGCTGTAGACATCGGGCAGGTCCGGTGCAGCGCCCCGCTGCAAGCTGGCGCGCACAAAACCTGCGAGCACCTGTGCGCGGATCCGGGCCTTGTTGCCATCGGTCGCACGATCGCCCATGCTGTCGCGGGATTGGTCATAGGCCGGCAATTCAGCCTTCTCCACATCGTCGGACACGAGCACCAGCTGACCATCGCGGTCATGGACCCAGAACCGGACCAGGTCATTGTCGCGACGTAGCGCCAGCAGGCGATGGCGTGCCGCGGGCGTGATCCGTCCGGCCACCAGCAGCGCGTCCATATCCGGCACTGTGTCACCGACCGCCGCAGCCCAGCGCAGCGCGTACTGTTCAGCATCCTGTTCCAACTGGCGGTCCGATTCCTGCCGTGTCATCCAGCCCAAGACCGCCAGCGTGAGCACAAAGCAGGCGATCCAGACCAAGGCACTGCGCCAATCAGCTCGTTTCATGGAAGTTGGCCAGGTTCGCGGGTTGAATGGATCGGGGGACGGCAATCAGACTCTGGGCCCCATTTTGCACAATCCAGCTGTCCCTGGTGGCGCAGTCCATACGGGGTTCGAAGCCTGGCTCGCGCAGGCTGCTGACGGCACCGCAATGCTTCGCGTAAACCCCATTAGTAGATTCCACATCGGGAAAGTCCTTCGGACATTGGATACTGGTGTCCATTCTTTGGAGACAACACGTGACACCCAGCATTCGACACTGGCTGATGGCCACGGCGATCAGCGCCAGCATCGCTACGCCCATCGCGGCCTGGGCACAGGCCGCCGCTGCCTGGCCCACCCGGCAACCCATCAAGCTGGTGGCGGTGTTTCCGCCCGGTGGCTCAGTCGACCAGGTGGCACGGTTGCTGGCGCTGCCGCTTGCGCAGCAGCTCGGCCAGAGCGTCATCGTTGACAACAAGGGTGGAGCTTCAGGTTCCATCGGCGCAGCAGCCGTGGCAGCCGCGCCGCCCGACGGCTACACCTTTGCCGTGGTGTTCGACACCCATGGCGTGAACCCCAGCCTGATTCCCAACATGCCCTTCGACTCGAAGAAGGACCTCGCGCCCGTGGTGCTGGTCGGTACCGCGCCCATGGTGCTGGCCACCTTCACCGATTCGCCCTACAAAAGTTTTGCCGATGTGGTGGCCGCAGCGAAGAGCAAGAACGGTATCAGCTACGGGACCATTGGCTCCGGCAGCCTGGGGCACCTGGCCATGGCCTTGCTGGCGAAGAATGGTGGCCTGGACTTCCAGCATGTGCCCTACAAGGGCGGCGGCCCACTGATGAACGATGCCGTTGCCGGCCACGTGCCGCTATCGATCGGCTCGGTATTCGTCACCAAGCCGCACATCGACAGCAAGCGCATGCGGCCCCTGGTTGTCACCTCCAGCCAGCGCTCACCGGACCTGCCCAATGTGCCGACGGTGGCCGAGAGCGGTTACGCGGGGTTCGACGCCCCGGCCTGGTGGGCTGTGCTGGCACCCGCGAAGACACCGCCCGAGATCCTCAAGCGCATGAACGATGAACTGAACAAGGCTTTGAGGAGCCCGGACGTGGCCAAGCGCCTGAGCACCCAGGGCATCGACGTGGTGGGTGGCAACGCCGACTCGGCCCGCGTTTTCATCGAGCGCCAGATGGACATCTGGGGCAAGGTGGTGAAGGACAACAACATCAAGGCCGACTGAGCATCGTCAAAGCCGGCCGAGCGGGGCCCGCAGGCCGCTCAGTCCTCCGGCGTCACACCCAGCGCCACCAGAAACCGTGCCACCATGTTGTAGCTGGCGATCGTGGCCGTCAACTCGACAATCTCCTCCGTGCTGAAGTGCTGCTGCAGCGCCGTGAAGACCGCGTCGCTCACCTTCACATCCAGCGTCATCTGGCTGGCGTACTGGATCACCAGCCGCTCCAGTGCACCCAGTGCAGCGCCCACCCTGGTCGCGCGCGGGTCGTCCCTCAGGCACGCGGCCAGTGCGTCCAGTTCCACCTGGGTGCCGCCGGCGGCCAGAAACTCCGGCGCGTGGTGCGTGTACTCGTAGTGCGCCCCGGTCAGCAGCGCCACGGTGCAGATGCCCAGCTCGCGCAGCTTCTTGCTGCTGCCCATCTCGGTACGCACGGCCTTCAGGTAGACGTTCCAGCCGCGCGCCAGCGGTGCACTCCACAGCAGGGCCCGGTCCAGGTTCAGCAGGGTGCCGCCACGGCGCTGGACGATGGCATCCACCAGATCCTGGGGCTGGGGCTTGCTCTCGGGGGTCCAATCAGGTATTCGCATCAGCGTGCCACTCCAAGTAAACGGTCGAGCAATGCCGGCTGTTCGCGCAGTTCCTGGGCGCTGCCGGCATGGACCACGGTACCACGGTCCAGCACGGCCGCCGTGTGCGAGATCGCCAAAATGGCCTGCGGATGCTGCTCGACGATGATCGCCGACAGGCCCTCCTCGCGCGTGATGCGGGCAATGGCCCGCAGCAGCTCTTCCACGATGATCGGTGCCAAGCCTTCCAGCGGCTCGTCCAGCAGCAGCAGCGTCGGGTTCAGCACCAGGGCCCGGCCCACCGCCAGCATCTGCTGCTCGCCACCGGAGAGCTGGGTACCCAGGTTGCCCTTGCGCTCGGCCAGCCGCGGAAACATCTCGTAGATCCGCGCCGGTGTCCAGGCCGCGGCGCCGGTGGCCCGGCCGGGGCGCAGCACCGCTGTCAGGTTCTCATGCACCGACAGCGACTTGAAAATGTTGCGCTCCTGCGGCACCCAGCCAATGCCGGCCGCAGCGCGCTGGTGCGAGGCCAGCTTGTGTAGTGCTACACCACCGAGCGTGATGGCCCCGGCATGCTGGCGCGTGGCGCCTGCCAGCGTGTTGATCAGCGTGGTCTTGCCGGTGCCATTGCGCCCCAGCAGCGCCAGCGTCTGGCCCTGCTCCAGCGCCAGCGACACATCGTGCAGCACCACCGCCTCGCCGTAGCCGGCGCTCAGGGCCTGCACCTCCAGCAATCTAGCCATGGCTGGCAGCTCCTGAGTTTGTCGCGACAGCAGCGACTCCAGCGGTGGACCCAGGACTTGCATGGCTCTCCTCGTGCCCCAGATATACCGCCTTGACCTGCGGATCATTGGCTATCGTGTCCGGGTCGCCCTCGGTCAGAACCGTGCCGTTGACCAGCACGGTCATGCGCTTGGCAAAGCTGAACACCAGGTCCATGTCATGCTCGATCAGCAGCACTGACACGTCAGCCGGCAACGCCGCAACGGTCTGCAGCAGTTCCTCGCGCTCGCCCGCCGGCACGCCGGCCACCGGTTCGTCCAGCAGCAGCACCCGCGGCTCGCAGGCCAGGGCAATGGCAATCTCCAGCAAGCGGCGCTTGCCGTAGGCCAGCACCCGGGTAGGCTGGTCCATCACCTCCGCCAGGTGGAACTGCTCGAGCAGCGCATGGCACCGCTGAACTACATTTTTATGAGCGCCAAGTGCTTTCCACCATTGGGCTCCCAGGCCGTTGTGCTGTGAAACCGTGAGCGCCAGGGTCTGCAGAGGGGTGAGCGAATCAAACAGCTGGTTGATCTGGAAAGTGCGCACCATGCCGCGGTGCACGCGCTGATGCGGCGCCAGTTGCGTGATGTCCCGGCCCTCCAGCATGATGGTGCCAGCCGTGGGTTGCAGCACGCCGGTGAGCAAGTTGATCAGCGTGGTCTTGCCGGCACCATTCGGGCCGATCAGCGAGTGGCGCGCACCACGCTGCAGGTTCAGTGTGACATTGTTGGTGGCTGTGATGCCACCGAACTTCATGACCAAGCCTTGTGCGGACAGCACCGTTTCAGCGGCGCTCATGATTTGCCCCGCGCAAACCAGGTCCACGGCCGCACCAGCCGGTCCCGCCCGACCAGCACCAGCAGCACCAGGAACAGGCCGATCCAGAAGGTCCAATACTGCGGCGTGATCGCCGAGATGGTGTCCTGCAGCAGCTTGAAGACAATGGCGCCGGCCACGCCGCCATAAAGCCAGCCCGCGCCGCCGATCACCAGCACCAGCATCACGTCGGCGGAGCGGTCAAAGGCAAAGACATCGAGCGAAGCAAAGCCGGTGGTCTGGGCCAGCAGGGCGCCTGCAGCACCGGCCACGCCGGCCGCCACGGCATAGATCACGGCCAGGTGCGCGGACACCGGACTGCCGATCGCCATGGCGCGCAGCCGGTTGTCGCGGATTGCCCTCAGCGTAGCGCCGAACGGCGAATGCACCAGCCGGCGCAAGACCACGAACAGCAGCAACAGCACCGTCAGTGAATAGCAGGCCGCGGTACGGCCCGACAGGTCGAACTCGAAGCGGCCCAGCAGCGGCCCCATCACCACGCCCTGCAGGCCGTCGGCGCCACCGGTGAGCCAATCGAGCTTGTTCGCCAGCTCCAGCAGGATCAGCGCCATGCCCAGCGTCACCATCAGCCGGGTCAGGTCGCTGCCGCGCAGAATGGTCAGGCTGCAAAGCGCACCCAGCAGTGTGGACACCGCAACCGCGATCACCAGCCCCAGCAGCGGGTCCGGGTACAGCAGCTTGGCGCACAGTGCCGCCACATAGGCACCCATGCCGAAGAAGGCGGCATGGCCCAGCGAGACGATACCGCTGTAGCCCAGGATCAGGTCCAGCGACACCGCGAACAGCGCCACGATAGCGATCTCGTTGATGATCAGCGCATGGGTGGACAGCACGAAGGGGGAGGCCAGGGCCAGAAGCCACAGCACCGGCTCCCAGGGCTTGAAGCGGCCAGCGCGCTCGAGGGATGTCTGCACGCCCTGCATCACTTGCCACCCTTGCGCACGAACAGGCCTTGGGGCCGCCAGATCAGGATCGCGATCATCAGGCAGTAGACGATGAAGGCGCCCATCTTCGGTATGTAGTACTTGCCAGCCACGTCGGCAATGCCCAGCAACAATGCAGCAAGCAGCGGGCCGGTGATGCTGGAGGTGCCACCCACCGCCACCACGATCAGGAAATAAATCATGAATTTCAGCGGGAAGCCCGGGTCCAGCCCCAGCACCTCGGCACCCAGTGCGCCGCCCAACCCGGCCAGGCCTGAGCCCACGGCAAAGGTGGTGAGAAACACCACATTGACGTTGATGCCCAGCCCTGCGGCCACACGCTGGTCGTCCACCGAGGCCCGCAGCCGGCTGCCAAAACGGGTACGCGCCAGCACGAACTGCAGCGCCACCGTCAGCGCGGCGCAGACCGCAATGATGAACAGACGGTAGTGGCCCATGCCCAGGGCACCGTCGAACAATTCAGTACGGCCTTTGAGCCACTCCGGCAGGTGGATGTTCTGCTGGCTCGAACCCATGAAGTAGTCCATGCTGGCCACGGCCATGAAGGTCAGGCCGATGGAGAACAGCACCTGGTCCAGGTGCGGCTTGTTGTACATGCGCCGGTACAGCGTGCCTTCCAGCAGCGCACCGAGCAGCGCCACACCGGCAAAGGCCAGCACCAGGCACCAGACGAAGGGCACGTCATAGCGCTGCATCAGGATCACCGTGATGTAGCCGCCCACCATGGCAAAGGCGCCGTGCGCCAGGTTGATGAAGTTCATCAACCCCATGGTCACGGCCAGGCCGACTGCCAGCACGAACAGCAGCATGCCGTAGGCAACGCCATCAAAAAGTATTGTCAACATGAGAAGTGGTTAGCGCCGAAGGTGCCGGACCTGTCCCCTCTCCCGCTGGCGGGAGAGGGCTAGGGTGAGGGCGAAGGAGCATGCGCTGCCAGACCCTGACCCCTACCCTCTCCCGCGCGCGGGAGAGGGGGGTAGGAAGCTACTTGGTTTTCCCCGGATCTTTCACGTCCTTGATGACATCAAACTCGACGTTATAGAGCTGTCCGTCCTTCTTCTCGACCTTGCGCAGGTAGACGTTGTGCACCACGTCGCGGGTCTGGGCGTCGATGAACATCGGTCCCCGCGGGCTCTCGAAAATCTGACCCTTCATGGCTGCCAGCAGGGCGTCGCCACCGCCATTGCCCTTGGTGGCCTTCAGCGCCTCATAGATCACGCGCATGCCGTCGTAGCCGCCCACGGCCATGAAGTTCGGCCGCATGCCCTTGTTGGCCTTGCCGAAGGCTTCAACAAACCTCTTGTTCACGGGCGACGGATGGGCGGCCGAGTAGTGGTGCGAGGTCACCACGCCCAGGGCTCCATCGCCCATGTCATTGAGCTGGTCGTCGTCGGTCACGTCGCCGGTGGCGATTAGCTTGATGCCGGCCTTGTCCATGCCGCGCTCCAGGAACTGCTTCATCACCGCGGCACCGGCGCCGGAGGGCACGAACACAAATAGCGCATCGGGCTTGCCATCGCGCACCTTTTGCAGGAACGGTGCGAAATCCGGATTGCGCAGGGGCACGCGCAGTGCGTCCGTGACCTGGCCGCCATTGAAGGTCAGGCGCTCCTTGAAGAACTTCTCGGCGTCAATGCCGGGGCCATAGTCGCTGACCAGGGTCACCACCTTCTTGATGCCGTTCTTCGGCGCCCAGTCGGCCAGCGCCACCGACACCTGCGGCAGCGTGAAGCTGGTACGCACGATATACGGCGAAGCCTCCGTGATGCTCGACGTGGCGGCCGCCATCACCACCTGCGGTGTCTTGGACTGGGTGGCAATCGGTGCCGTGGCCAGCGCCGAGGGTGTAATGCCGAAGCCGGCCAGCACGTTGACCTTGTCATTGACCACCAGCTCCTGCGCGATGCGCTTGGTGACATCGGGCACGCTGGTGTCGTCCTTGAGGATCAGCACCACTTTCTTGCCGGCCACCATGTCGCCGTTCTGCGCCATGTAGAGCTTGGCCGCGGCCTCGATCTGGCGTCCGGTGGATGCCTGCTGCCCGTTCATGGGCAGGATCAGCCCGATCTTGAACACGTTGTCTTGTGCTTGCACGCCACCGGCGCACAGGGCGAGCGCGGCCAGCGCTGTGGCGCCAAGGAAAAATCTCTTTTGCATGGTTGTCTCCTGAAGAGTCAGTGGGCGTGGGCGGAACTGTCGCTGCAAAGGCGTTCTAACGCAAGTGCAATTTCAGACTGGTTGATATAGCAGTTTGTGATGGGTCAAACACGGGCCGATGAGGGCGCGTCGTGTCAGCCTAATCCGGCCGCCAGGCCGAGTCCAGGGTGATGCTGCCCACCACCCGCGAGACACAGCTGCAGATGCGCTGGTTGGCGGCCTTCTCATGCTCGCTGAGGAACACGTCGCGGTGGTCGATCTCGCCGTCCACGGCCAGCACGTCGAGCGCACACAGGCCGCATTCTCCACGCTTGCAGTCCGAGATGGTCTGCACACCGGCGGCGTCCAGGGCGTCGAGCAGGCTGCAGTCCGCCGGCACGGTGATGTCCAGCCCGTGGCGCGGCACCTGTACCCTGAAGGCCTGCGGCGCGAAACGGCCGCTGGAGCCAAAGGTCTCGTAACGCAGGTCGGCCGCCGGCCGCGCGGCATTGGCCCAGGCGCGGCGCGCCGCGTCCAGCATCGGCGCCGGGCCGCAGACATACATCTGCGCGCCGAGCGGCAATGCGGCGATCTCGGCGCCGAAATCGATGTGCTGACCACGGCCGGACACCAGGCACTGCAGCCGTTCGCCCAGCAATGCCCGCAGCGGCGCCTGGTAGGCCAGCTCTTCGTCGCTGCGGGCGCCCAGCAACATGCGCACAGCGGCCTTTCGCTGCGCCAGGGTCTGGGCCATCAGCAGCATCGGTGTGACCCCGATACCGCCGGCCACCAGCAGGTAGGCGCTGGCCTGCAGGTCCAGCGGGAAATGGTTCTGCGGTGGCGTCAGCCGCAAGCGGTCGCCGCTCTGCAGCCGCCACATCGCCAGCGAACCACCGCGGCCCTGCTCCAGCCGCTTGACGGCGATCCGCCAGGCCTGGCCATCGGGTGCGCCCACCAGCGAGTAGGAGCGGGTCTGCGGGCGGCCCTGCACCAGCACCTGCAATTGCAGATGACCACCCGGCTGGTGCGGCATCACGCCACCATCGAGCGGCTGCAACGCAATCTCGCGCACCGTGGGCGTGATCTCACGGGTGTCCAGCACGCGGGCCTCGATCCATTGGGGAGAAGCTTGCATCGTCAGTTGCGTTTTCGGATCAGCCGCACGCCGGGCATCTGCTGCAGCTGCTGGCTCTGGATCACTTCACGCAGGTTGCGCTTGGCAATGCCGGCGTGTTCCACCATGATGGCCTGGGCCCTGCTGCCGGCGCGTTGTTCAATCGCCTCAAGCACCTGGCGGTGCTGGTCCTGGGCCACGATCAGCATGTCGCGGGCCCGGGGCGCGTTGGCCTGGGCCACAACAAAGGCCGAGGCCGAGGCAAAGGGCAGGCTCGACACCCGCTCCAGTTCACGGGCGATGACGGCGCTGTCCGCCATCTCGCTCAACAGGGCGTGGAAGTTCTGGTTCAGCGTGACATAGCTGGAGAACGCCTCATCATCCAGCGCCCTGCCGGCCAGGATGCCATCGATCGCGTCCAGGCAGACCCGGGCCTCGCCCAGCAGCACCGGCGCTGCGCCGCGCTCGGCCGCCAGCCGTGCCGACAGGCCTTCGAGCGTGCCGCGCAGCTCGATCGCGTCCGCCACTTCCCGCTCGGAAAAGGTGCGCACCGCATAGCCGCCATTGGGCAGGGCATCGAGCAAGCCCTCCTGCTCCAGCCGCATCAGGGCAGCGCGGATCGGTGTGCGGGAAAAACCCAGCTTTTCCACGATCGCCAGCTCGGCAATCCGGGCGCCGCCGGCCAGCTCGCCACCCAGGATCATTTCGCGCAGCCGCAGCAAGGCCTGGACCTGCACG
>JANMKM010000112.1:0-2688 GCA_031372035.1 Rhodoferax sp.
ACAAGGTGGTGGCCAGCATCCATTACGCGCTGGGCAACTTTGTAGAGCAGCTGCAACTGGCCGCCGGCAAGGGCGACCTCAACGGCAGCGGCAACAGCCTGGACAACCGCATTGCGGGCAACGAGGGCAACAACATACTCACGGGCGGCGCTGGCAACGACACCTTCGAGTTCGCCTTGTCCGGCAACGGTGTGGATCAGATCACCGACTTCGCGCCGGGTGAAGCGATCCATGTAGCAGGCGCCAGCTTTGTGGGCCGCATCAGCACTGGCAGCGGCGCCGGGCTGGCGGCCGGCCAGGTGCAGGTCAGCAGCAGCAGTGGCAGCACCACGTTGTACATCGGCACCAATGCCGTGCTGGGTGCCGATGTCGAGATCCATCTGGGCGGCAGCCACAGCGCCGATGAGTTTGTGCTGCATGGCGACAGAATTGAATTTGCGCCTGCCGGCGCCAGCGTGGAGCTGCTGGCCTATGCCTGGAAAAGCCACACCCTGCTTGACGCCGTGGTCATCAGTGGCGGCGGCTACAGCGGTAGTAGCGACGCCGGTGGTGCAGCACGCTTTGCGGTCGGTGGTGATGCCAGCCTGACGCTGGCCGCCAGCCGGGCTGCATTGGCAGGGGATAGCGCTGCAACAGCCAACGCCGTGAATCTGCAGGACGCCATTGCCATCCTGAAGATGCTGGTGGGGCTGGATGTCAATGGCGCAGGCAGGCCGCTGTCGCCTTATCAGGCGCTGGCTGCCGACTTTGACGGCAATGGTGCCGTTGGCTTGTCCGACGCCGTGGGCCTGCTGCGCTATCTGGTGGGCGTGGGTACCGTTGCGCCCGAATGGCGCTTTGTGCCGGAGAGCGAGCCCGGCGCGCCGGCGCGGGCCAACCTCAGCCCGGGCCTGCCACCGTCCGCATTCGTGGCCGATCTGCCGGGCACCGGCCTGGTGTCCGTCGGTCTGGCGGGCTATTTGCGCGGCGATGTGGATGGCAGCTATGCTGGTGCGGCCGGCGCGCTGGATCTGGACGATAGCGAGCCTGGGTATTTCCAGGCGCTTAGCAACGCCACTGGCCTGAGTCTTTCGCAGTTTGGCGTGTATGGGCCCTGAACGGCTTTTCTGGAGGTATCGCATGTCACATATGATCTTGCGTTGTTTGCCTGCAGTTGTGTTGTGCCTGTGCGCCCAGTTGCCCTTACCGGCTGCAGCCGATCCAATCTCCATGGCAGCAGCCAACGAGTCGGGTCAGGACGCCTTCAAGAAATTCGAGCGCAAGATTGAGGGCTTTCTGCCCGGCAACAGGGATGCCAAGGGCGCCGCCATTGCCGCGGCCAAGGTATTCAATCCGGTGCAAGAGGACTATCAGGTCAACGGCAATCCCGCCAACAATGCCGAGAAGGCGGTGTTGCAAGGGTTGATGCCACTGGCCCAGGCAACTGCGGTCGACGGTGTATTTGCTCGCAACACGGCGCAAAAGAAGTTCGCCGACGCCGCCAAGACTGCTACGGCGCCCGTCGCCGGGGCCAATCCGGCGTTCACCGAGGTTGCGAAGAACCCGTCTTTGACATCCGAAACAGCGGGTCTGCTGAACTCGAAAGCGTTAGAGAGTGCAGGCGCCATCGCCAAGCAGGAGTTTGACAAGAACCCAGGCGTCCAGTACGTCACCCGAGACCAGGTTTACGGTGTTGTGAAGCCCGACAAGGTACCGTCGCCAGCTGCTGCCGCCTTCACGGTCAACCGCGACCCCTTTGCCGCCGACTGGGACCCATTGGCGAGCCGTGGGGTGACGGTTGATCTGTCGCAGGTCGGCTTTTCCCTGCAGACAGCCGGCAGCGCGATTGCGGCCGTGTTGGCCAACACCGATGCCGCCTACAGCAACGGTACGGTCGACATCGGCTTGCCGCAGACTGATGCGCTACCGCTGTATGACCTGTTGCTGCCGTTCGTGTCAATCGACGGTGCGAGCCCGATCCTGGATATAGGCGCCTTCGTGTTCGACGTGTTCGGCAACGAGGTCTTCGACAGCCTGGGCAATGTGGGCGTGGCCGCCGTTACTGCCGGGTTACTCTCTCATATTGGTCTGACAAGTACCAACACCATCGGATTCACGGCGCCGTATTCTTTCTCTGTCATGGTGCCGGGTGACTCTGCACAGAGCGTGCTCTATTTTCGGGCCGTAAGCGCCGCTGCGGTTGTCGCAGAAGCCATACCGGAGCCTGGATCCTTGTCTCTGCTGCTACTGGGTTTTTTGCTGCTGTCGGTGTTGCAGAGGTCTGGCCGCGCCCCGACGCAGGGCTTGTGCTCGCCGAGTTCCAAGGCTTGACCGCAGACCGCCTATGCCATTGAACAAGCAAATCATCGAGAGCCCACGCATACCCCGCGCCGGCCCCTACTCGCAGGCCGTACGCGCTGGCGACTTCATCTTCACTGCCGGCCAGCCAGGTCTGGACCCGGCCACCGGCCAGGCGGCGGGTGCCGACTTCGAGGCCCAGGCGCGGCAGGCCTTTAACAACCTCCGTGCCGTGCTGGAAGACGCGGGCAGTGGCCTGGACCTGGTCGTCAAGGTGACCTGCTTTGTGGGTGATCCAGGGGGCTTTGCCGCGCTCAACGCCCTGTTCGCCGAGTACTTCCCGCATGAGCCACCGGTACGTTCCACGCCGATGGTGGCGTTGCCGCGCGGATTGCTGTTTTCCATCGACGC
>JANMKM010000679.1:0-5164 GCA_031372035.1 Rhodoferax sp.
GCCTACAGCCTGGCCGTGCCCTTCAGCGGCGACGTGATCGTGGAAGTCTCCGGCGGCACCTACACCGACGAGGCCACGGGCGCCTCGACCGCGTTGGCGACGCCGCTCAAGGTGGTGCTCAATGCCAATGGTGGCGCGGTCACCGGCGTGGTCACGCCCTTGACCACCATGGCCTTCACCTACGCCTTTGGCAGTGGCTCCAGCGTCAGCGCCGCCAGCTTCAACAGCATGGCCAGCACGCTGGCAACGCAGTTCAACCTCAGTGGCGTGAACCTGGCCACCACGGTGCCCGCCGTGAGCGGCACGCTCAACGACTATGGTCGCGTGCTGGCGGGTCTGTCCAAGTACATGCAGACCAACAGCGTGACCCTGCCGACGCTGGTGAACACCTCGTTCACCACGGCGCAGTGGGCCACTTTCAGCGGTGCCTTCAATACCGCGTATGCCGCCGCCAACCCGGGCAGCAACGTCAGCTTCAGCTTCAATGGCAACACACTGAACCTGGCCGGTACCGGCGCCGGTGGTGGCACAGGCAGCTGCGGCATCAATGTGGCAGGCAACATCAGCACCGGCGGCATCACGGTTCCGCTGAATCTGGACTACTGCTTCAAGGGCATCGCTGCCGGCTCCTGTACCAACGGCAACGGTGCACTGTCCACGGCACTCAGCGGCCAGAGTGGCCTGGTGGGCGCAACCAACCTGGTCTACACCTACTCGGCCAGCTGCGTAGCCAACCCGATCATCACGATTCAGCTGTAAGCAACTGCTCCACGCACGCCGCCGTGCCAGGCACACCCAGGCCCGGCGGCGTTTTGCATGGAGAACAGCAAACATCAGCGTTGCCGCACCAGCGCCGCCAGGCTGGCGGCCAGGTCTTCCAGACGGCTCAGGTTGTGCACGGCCAGCATGCCGTGTACGGCCTGGTGCAGCACCGCAGCACCGCGGGCAATCGGCGCATAGCCGTCAAAGCGCAGCAATGGGTTGAGCCACAGCAGCCGACCACTGGCGCGTTTGAGCCAGGCCAGTTCCCGCGCCAGGTCTTCCGGCTCCCCGGTATCCAGGCCATCGGTGATGATCAGTACCAGCGTGCGCCGGCCCACCAGCCGGCGTGCATGCTGCTGGCGCAAGGTAGCCAGCGATTCGCCCAACCGGGTACCGCCGGCAAAGTCTTCAATCAACGCGCTGGCACTGGCGAGCATGGCGTCGCTGTCGGCCTCCCGGAACGCCGGGCTCAGGTCCGTGAGATGCGTGCCGAAGGCGAACACGTCGCGCTGGCGCAGATCACGGGTGGCCGCATGCAGGAACGACAGCAGCAGCCGCGCGTAGCGCTCCATCGAACCGGAGACGTCCACCAGCACCAGCAGCGGCAAGGGTTGCTGCTGGCGCTGCAGCCGCGGCAGCAGCAGCAGTTCGCCACCGTTGCGTGCCGCCTGGTGCATCACACCCGGCCAGTGCATGCGCGCGCCGCGCATGCCCGGACGGGTGCGCCGCGCAGCCACGCTGGGCACCTGCAGCGTGGTCTCGCGTGCCAGCCGCTCCACCAGGTGGTATTCGCCCGCGCTCAGGGCATTGAAGTCGGCATGCTTCAAGCGCTGCATGTCGCTGGCCGTCATGGCGGCGTCAAACTCCACCTTCTTGTCTTCGGGTTTCGGGCCGACCTGGCCAAAGGCTTTCTGCGGCGCCAGGGCCTCGCGCACCCGCGGCCGGCGCTTGGAGGCTTGCGCCTTGCCTTCGGCGCTGGGCAGCATCTGGGCCAGCAACTTGTTGGCGACCTCGGGGTTGCGGAAGTAGATATCGAACAATTCACGGAACACCAGCCGGTCCTGCTCGCGGCTGATCAACACCGCCTCCAGCGCTGCGCCCAGGTCCGGCTTGCTGCCCACCCCCACCAGCAGCGCCGCCTGCTGCGCCAGCGACATGCGGGCCGCATCGAGCCGCACGCCAGCGCGGCGCAACGCTCTACAGAAGCCCGTGATGTTGTCGGCCAGCTTGCCGGATCGGGCATCACCCAGTTGCACGATGCACCCTCACCCTAGCCCTCTCCCGCCCGCGGGAGAGGGGACAAGGCAGGTATTGCTCCCTCTCCCGCTTGCGGGAGAGGGTAGGGGTGAGGGCAAGCGGCGGGTGGCCCCAACACAATCCAGGCGCAAGTCACGCTGGCGCCTCTTCCGCGGGCTTGAGCAAATCCTTCGCCAGCTCGTGCGTCAGCGCTGCCACGTCCTCGCGCTGCTTGAACAGGATGCCGGCGGTGTCCATCACCACTTCGGGATCCACCTCCAGCGTGTCCAGCGCTACCAGGGCCTTGGCCCATTCCACGCTCTCGGCGATGCCGGGGGCGCGCTGGAAGGCGTTGGCGAAGGGCTGGCTGCGCAGCCGGCCGACAAAGTGCGCCACCTGCGCCGACAGCTCGGCACTGGCCTGCGGCACCTGGGCGCGCACGATAGCGAGCTCGCGTTCGCGCTCCGGGTAGTCGAGCCAGTGGTACAGGCAGCGGCGCTTGACCGCGTCATTGAGCTCACGCGTGCGGTTGCTGGTGAGGATGGTTACCGGCGTAGCCACAGCCTTCACGGTGCCGATCTCCGGAATGCTGACCTGGTATTCGCCCAGGTACTCCAGCAGAAAGGCTTCAAAGGGTTCATCCGCCCGGTCGACCTCGTCGATCAGCAGCACCGCGCCCGGTGGCTGAGCCTGCAGCGCCTGCAGCAAGGGCCGGCGGATCAGGTAGCGGTCCTGGTAGACCTCGCGTTCCACGTCGCGCAGCGTCGCATCCGGATGCTGCAGTTCAGCGGCACGCATATGCAGCAGCTGGGCTGCGTAGTTCCACTCGTACAGGGCCTCGCGCTGCTCCAGGCCGTCGTAGCATTGCAAGCGTAGCAGCTGGCGCTGCAACGCGGCCGAGAGCGCCTTTGCCAGTTCGGTCTTGCCGACACCGGGCTCGCCCTCCAGCAGCAACGGCCGCTGCAGTTTCAGCGCCAGGAACACGGCCGTGGCCAGGCGCCGGTCGGCAAAGTAACCCACCTCCTGCAGGGCCTGCGCCAGGGCATCGATGGTGGCAAAGGGGGCGCTGTTGTCGGGGCTGGGCATAGATGGTTTCGCTATCAATCTGGTAGTGCTCCGTGATGTATCCATGAGCCTTGCGGGCATGCTGCTCTCTCAAAAACGCACAAAAAAGCCCCGCGCAGCTGGCGCGGGGCCTGGTCAGTCAAGCCGCCGCGCCTGCAACCCGGCCGACAGCCAAGGTTCGCCCTGAGCCTGTCGAAGCCCTTCGACCGGCTCAGGGCGAACGGGTTGCTTTGCAGGCTACCCCAGTGCCTGCGTCACGCCGCGCTGCGTCAGCACGCTGACCAGGTTGGCGCGGTAGGCGGCCGAGGCGTGGATGTCGGCATTCAGGTCGGCCGCATCAATCTTCACTGCGGCGGCAGCAGCAGCCGTGAAGCTGCCGTTCAGCGCCGCTTCCAGCGCCTTGTGCCGGAACACGCCATTGCCGGCACCGGTGACAGCCACCCGCGCACCCGCGTCGGTCTGGGCCACGAACACGCCCACCAACGCAAAACGCGATGCCGGTTGCTTGAACTTCATGTAGGCGGCGCGCTTCGGAATGGGGAAGCTCACGGCCGTGATCAGTTCGCCATCCTTCAGCGCGGTGCTGAACATGCCCTGGAAAAAGTCGTCCGCGGCGATTTTGCGCTGCGTGGTGTGGACCGTGGCGCCCAAAGCCATCAACGCGCTGGGATAGCACGCTGCGGGGTCATTGTTGGCGACCGAGCCACCGATGGTGCCCATGGCCCGCACCTGCTTGTCGCCAATATGCGCTGCAAGGTCGGCCAGGGCCGGAATGGCGGACTTGACGTCAGCGCTGTTGGCCACCGCCAGGTGTGTGGTCATGGCACCGATCACCAGGGCGTTGCCTTCGCGCTTGATGCCCACAAGGTCGGCAATGCCGGCCAGGTCCACCAGCTTGCCGGGGTCGGACAGGCGCTGCTTCATCGAGGCCAGCAGAGTCTGGCCGCCGGCCAGCACCTTGGCACCGGCCGCGGCCTTGGCTGCCGCATCCGCCGTGCTGGCGGGACGCTCATAGGTAAATGCGTACATGTTGTGCTCCTACTTTCTTGCTTGACTGGAGGGTTGGCCCCCCCCGAATACTGTTGATCAGTTTGGGGACAGAGCAACGGGGCGCTGCGCGCGTCCGTTGGTCTGTCCCGCAAATGGGGTCTGGGGCCATCAGGCGGTCTTCGCCGCCTGTATGGCTTCCCAGACTCTAGACGGCGATGCCGGCATGTCGAACTCTTTCACGCCCAGCGGTCGCAGAGCGTCCAACACGGCGTTGATCACCGCCGGTGGCGAACCGATGGCGCCGGCCTCGCCGCAGCCCTTGGTTCCCAGCGGGTTGTGGCTGCAGGGCGTGCACACGGTATCCAGCTTGAACTGCGGGAAGTCGTCGGCCCGCGGCATGGCGTAGTCCATGAAGCTGCCGGTGAGCAGTTGCCCGGTCTCGGGGTCGTAGACGCAGTTTTCCAGCAGCGCCTGGCCGATGCCCTGCACCAGGCCGCCGTGCACCTGGCCGGCCACGATCATCGGGTTGATGATGGTGCCGAAGTCGTCCACGGCGCAGAAGCGGTCGATCTTCACGGTGCCGGTGGCCGGGTCCACTTCGACCTCGCAGATGTAGGTGCCGGCGGGGAAGGTGAAGTTGGTCGGGTCGTAGAACGCGGTTTCGTTCAGGCCCGGCTCCAGCTTGTCCAGCGGATAGTTGTGCGGCACATAGGCCGTCAGCGCCACCTGGCCAAACGTGACCTTCTTGTCCGTGCCCTTGACCGTGAATTCGCCATTGGCAAACTCGACGTCGGCGTCGCTGGCTTCCATCAGGTGCGCGGCGATCTTCTTGGCCTTGGTCTCGATCTTGTCCAGTGCCTTCATGATGGCCGCACCGCCGACCGAGATCGAGCGCGAGCCATAGGTGCCCATACCGAAGGGCACGCGGCCGGTGTCACCGTGCACCACGTCCACGGCTTCCACCGCAATGCCCAGGCGCGCCGCCACCACCTGGGCAAAGGTGGTCTCGTGGCCCTGGCCGTGGCTGTGCGAGCCAGTGAACACGGTCACGCTGCCGGTCGGGTGGACCCGTACTTCGCCGCACTCGAACAATCCGGCACGTGCACCCAAT
>JANMKM010000134.1:0-1691 GCA_031372035.1 Rhodoferax sp.
CCAAGGTGCTGATCCTGGGCGCCTACCGGTTGGGCGATTCCACCACCGTCACCAGCTTCTTTAACATCGTGCGGGCGCACAACACGGGCGCCGCGTTCAGTTTCCTGGCCGCGGCCTCTGGCTGGCAACGCTGGCTGTTTACTGCCATCGGAGTCGGCGCCATCGTGGTCATCGTCTGGATGCTGCGGTCCCATGCCGGCCAGCAGCTCTTTTCCTTCGCGCTGGCCTGCATCCTGGGCGGCGCCATCGGCAATGTGGTGGACCGTCTGCTGCACGGCTACGTGGTGGACTTCCTGCAGTTCCACTGGCACGGCTGGTACTTCCCGGCCTTCAACGTGGCGGACAGCGCCATCACTGTCGGCGCCGCCTGCCTGATCCTCGACGAGTTGCTTCGGGTGCGTCGCGCGAAATAGCGGGGGACCGGCTCCGTCCTTGCCGCGTTGCGTCAGGCGTATAGTCCAGCTCGAGCAATGAAGCATCTGTTGAATCTCCTGGCAGCCATCGCGCTGCTTGTCTGGGGCACCCAACTCGTTCGAACCGGCATCCTGCGGGTGTTCGGTGCCAACCTGCGACGGGTCCTGGCGCACAGCCTGAGCAACCGCTACACCGCCGCCCTGTCCGGCCTCGGCGTGACGGCGCTGGTCCAATCGAGCACCGCCACCGCCCTCATCGTGTCCGCGTTCGTCGCCCAGGGGCTGGTCGGCCTGCCGCTGGCGCTGGCGATGATGCTGGGCGCGGACATCGGCACCAGCCTGATGGCCGTGGTGTTCTCGTTCGACCTGTCGTGGCTGTCGCCGTTGTTCATCTTCGTCGGCGTCGTGCTGTTCATCGCGCGCCAGTCCAGCCCGGCCGGCCGCTTCGGCCGCGTGCTGATCGGCCTCGGCCTGATGCTGCTGGCCCTGAGGCTGGTCAGCGAAGCCACCAGCGTGCTGACCAAGGCGCCCACCATCAAGGCCTTGCTGTCGTCGCTGTCCAGCGACCTGCTGCTGGAGATCTTCGTCGGCGCACTGCTGTCAGTCGTGTCGTATTCCAGCCTGGCGATCGTGCTGCTGACCGCCACGCTGGCCGCCACCAACGTGATCCCGCTGGACGTGGCGCTCGGCCTGGTGCTGGGCGCCAACCTGGGCAGCGGCGTGCTGGCCGTGCTCACCACGACCCGTGCAGCGATCGAGGCGCGCCAGGTGCCGCTGGGCAACCTCGTGTTCAAGATTCTCGGCGTCCTGATCGCGATGCCGCTGATCGGGCTGTGGCTGCAATACGCGCGGCCCTACCTGGGCGAAGCGACGCGCGGGGTAGTGCTGTTTCACCTGGCCTTCAACATCATGGTGGGTCTGATCTTCATCTTCCTCACCGCGCCGGTGGTGCGCATGGTGCAGCGCTGGCTGCCCAAGCCGCAGAAGCCATTGGTCGCGGGCCGTCCGCACCACCTGGATCCGTCGGCGCTGGCAACGCCCTCGCTGGCCATTTCCTGCGCTGCGCGGGAGGCGTTGCATCAGGCCGACCTAGTTGAGACCATGATGACCGGCATGCTGACGGTGATCAAGAACAACGACCTGCGGCTGGCCGAGGAATTGCGCAAACTCGACGACTCGGTCGACGAGCTGTATTCGGCGATCAAGTATTACCTGACCAAGATTTCGCGCGAGGCGCTGTCCGAAGCCGAGAGCCGGCGCTGGACCGACATCATCAGC
>JANMKM010000164.1:0-7089 GCA_031372035.1 Rhodoferax sp.
ATGAAGATGTCTTCCATCACCCGGGTCTTGCCGGCCACGGTCTCCAGGGGCATCAGCGGGTAGTCCACTGCGTAGTCGCCCACGCGGCGGATCGCCACCGAGCCGTTGACCTGGCCCCACATGGCGTATTGCACAGCCTTCTCGCCGACCTCGCGCGCCTCGCGCTGGTCCACGTCGGAGACGCAACCCAGGAACGAGCGCTGCAGGTAGCCGAAGGTGTCGCCGCGCACCCGCTTGATGCCCAGCTTGCTCTTGATCTCTTCGCACAGCAGGTCGGCCAGTGCTCCGGTGCCGGAGAGCTGCACATTGCCGTGGGCGTCGTGCTCCAGTTGCTTGGCCAGCAGGCTCAGGATCGGCGTGCCCGATGCGTCGTGGATGCCTTCGGACACGGCGATCACGCAGCGGCCGTAGCGCTCGTAGGTGGCTTTCACGTCGGCCAGGAACTTCTCGGTAATAAAGGTGCGCTCCGGCAGGTAGATCAGGTGCGGGCCGTCGTCCGGAAACTTCTTGCCCAAGGCCGCGGCGGCCGTCAGGAAGCCGGCATGCCGGCCCATCACCACGCCCACATAGACGCCGGGCAGCGAGGCGTTGTCCAGGTTGGCGCCGGCAAAGGCCTGGGCCACGAAGCGTGCGGCCGACGGGTAGCCGGGCGTGTGGTCGTTGCCCACCAGGTCGTTGTCGATGGTCTTTGGAATGTGGATGCAGCGCAGCGGGTAGCCGGCCTGCTCGGCCGCCAGGCTGACGATGCGCACGGTGTCCGACGAATCGTTGCCGCCGATGTAGAAAAAGTGGCCGATCTCATGCGCCCGCAGCACCTTGAAGATCTCTTCACAGTACTTCTGGTCCGGCTTGTCGCGGGTGGAGCCCAACGCCGACGAGGGCGTGGCCGCCACCAGCTCCAGGTTGTGCGTGCTCTCCTGCGCCAGATCCACAAAGTCTTCATTCACGATGCCGCGCACGCCATGGCGCGCACCGTAGATGCGCTCCACCTGGCCGAACATGCGCGCCTGCAGCGCCACCCCCACCATCGACTGGTTGATCACCGCTGTCGGGCCTCCGCCCTGGGCCACCAGAATCCTTGTGCCTGCCATTCAAATCCCCTTCTGTTGCAATACCGGTTGCCCCTGCAGGTCCGCCGGCCCCTGCGCGGTGGACGCGCTACTTCGCCGGCCGAAAACCCAACCCGTGCTGCGTGTGATGCAGCGGTAGACAAAGCGCAGCAACACAACCGCCAGCAGCGCTTCGACGAAGGTCAGCACAAAGGCCACCAGCGCGTTCCAGCGCTGCTCGCGCCGGGCAAACTTGGCCAGCATGCGGTCGTGTGCAATCTCGATACTGTCGTAGAAAGTGGGCACCACCAGCAGCGTCAGGATGGTGGAGGTGATGGTGCCGCCAATGATGGCAATCGCCAGCGGCCGGTAGAACTCGCCGCCCTCGCCCACGCCAATGGCCACCGGCATCATGCCGGCAATCAAGGCAAAGGTGGTCATCAGGATCGGCCGCAACCGCATGCGCCCGGCATACATCAAAGCCTCTTCCCGGTCGAAGCCCTCGGTTTCACGTTTGCGGGCGCAGTCCAGCAGCAGGATCGCGTTTTTTGCCACCAACCCCATCAGCATGATGACGCCGATGAAGCTCATCAGGTTCAGCGTGCCGCCGGTCATCAGCAGTGCCACCACCACGCCGATCAGGCTCAGCGGCAGCGACAGCATCACCGGCAGCGGCGCCGTGAAGGAGCCGAACTGCATCACCAAAATCAGGTACATCAGGCCGATGCCCATCACCAGCGCAATCGCCATCTCGGTGAACAGTTCCTTCTGCGAACGCGCGGCGCCACCGAGCTCCAGCGCATAGCCGGGCGGGAACTCGATCTCCTTGGCCAATTTGAGCGCATCCGAGGTCACCTCGCCGGAAGACCGGCCCTGGGCGTTGGCGGAGACCGCAATCATGCGTTTGCCGTCCTGGTGCTGGATCTGCGACGGTCCCTTGCCCATGGTGATGGTGGCAATCTGGTCCAGCGGCACCATCATGTTGCTGCCGCTCACCGCCACCGGCAGGTGCTCGATGTTTTCCGCCGTCACCCGGTCATCCGGGTGCAGGCGCACCGCCACGTCGCGCGACTCGCCTGTCGGGTCCACCCAGTCGCCCACCTCCACGCCGGCAAAGGCCACGCGCAGGGCCTGCGCCGCATCGTTGGCGGAAATGCCCAGCGCATTGGCCAGACCACGGTTGAGCTCGATCTTCAGTTCGTCCTTGGGTTCGAGCTCGGACAGGCCCACGTCCACTGCGCCCGGCACTTTCTTGAGCCGCTCCATGTAGGCGGCCGTGATGTCCAGCAGCCGCCGTGAATCAGGCCTGGAGAACTGGATCTGCACCGGCTTGCGCGCGCCGTTGCTCAAATCCTCCAGCACCACGTACTCCGCGCCCACCAGTTGCTCCATCTTCTTGCGCAGCTCGGTGGAGATCTCTACTGCGGAGCGTTTGCGTTCGGTACTCTTGCCGATGTCCACGTACACCCGGCCACCGCTGGCGTTGATGTTGCTGTTGGTGGCCTTGGTTTCTGCCAGCGTGCGCGCCATCTCGGCGCCCTTCTCCACCTTCAGCCGGGCGTATTCCAGGCTGGCGCTGCTGGGCACCCGGACCTCGATGGCAATGGTGCCGCTGTCGCTCACGGGCAGGAAGCTGGAGCCGCCAAATTTGAAGTGCAGACCCAGCGCAATGGCCAGACTGGCGATGGCGATGATCGCCATCCAGCGCCGGTGGTGCAGGGCCCAGGCAATCACGTTGCCGTAGCGGTCGGCCTGGTGGTCGAACCAGACGTTGAAGCGCGCCAGCAGCTTGCTCAGGCCTTTCCTGGGCGCCTGGTGGTGGCCAACCGGGTCACCCCAGTAGGCCGAGAGCATCGGGTCCAGCGTGAACGAGATGAACAGACTCACCAGCACCGAGCTGGCCACGGTCAACGCAAAAGGCCGGAACCATTCACCGGAAACGCCGGGCATGAAGGCCACGGGAATGAACACTGCAATGATGGAGAACGTGGTGGCCGCCACGGCCAGGCCAATCTCCTTGGTGCCCTCGCTGGCGGCGGTGCGCCGGTCCGAGCCGCGCTCCATGTGGCGCACGATGTTCTCCCGCACCACGATGGCGTCGTCGATCAGCACACCAATGGCCAGGGACAGCCCCAGCAGCGTCATGAAGTTGAGCGTGAAGCCGCACAGCCAGACGGCAATGAAGGCCGCGATCACCGAGGTTGGCAGGCTCAGGGCCGTGATCAGCGTGGAGCGCCAGGAGTTCAGGAACACGTAGACCACAAAGATGGTCAGGCCGGCACCCAGGATCAGCGCCTCGATCACATTGTTCAGGCTGTTCTGCGCGTCCTTGCCGCCGTCCTGCGTGACCTCCAGCTTGGTGCCTTCGGGCAGGGTCTTGTTGATCTCGCCGACCAGATCGCGGATGCCCTTGGCCACGCTGACCGTGCTGGCGTCGCGCGAGCGCGTCACCGAGATGCCGACATTGGGCAGGCCGTTGCGCATGCTCAGGCTGCTCAGGTCGGCAAAGCCGTCGCGCACCTCGGCCACCTGGCCCAGGCGCACCACCTCATTGCCGCGGCGTTTCAGCACCACCTGCTCGAACTCGCGCGGCGACTCGATCCGCCCCACCAGCCGGATGCTCTGCTCATCCAGCGTGCCCTGGACCCGGCCCACCGGTGCCGTGGTGTTCTGGCTGCGCAGCGCAGCCACCACCTCGGCCACCGAGGTGTTGTACTCGCGCAGCTTCTCGGCCCGCAGCAGCACGCTGAGCTCGCGTTTGAGCGAACCACCGACCGAGACCACGGCCACGCCGTCAACCCCCCGGAATTTGTCGGACAGCACATCCTCGGCCAGGCGCGAAATCTCGGCATGGCTCTGGGTCTTGCTGGACAGGGCCAGCTGCATGATCGGCTGGGCCGCGGGGTCGATGCGCCGCAGCACCGGCTCACGCATCTCGATCGGCAGCTTGTAGCGCACCGAGGCGATCGCATTGCGCACCTCGTCCGCGGCCTCGATCATGTTCTTGTTGAAGTTGAAGATGATGACGATCTGGGCGTTGCTCTCGCTCGAGGTGGAACGCATCTGGTAGACGCCGGAGATGCTCTGCAGCGTCTTCTCGATCCGGTTCACGATCTCGCGCTCGGAGGTATCAGGCGAAGCACCGGGATAGGGGATATTCACTACCAGCACCGGCTGCTCCACGTCTGGTATCTGGTTCACCTTGAGCTTCTTCAGGGCCAGCAGGCCCAGGGCCATCAAGGCAATGATGATCACCACCATCGCCACCGGACGCTTGATACTGAAGTCGGACAGGAACATGGCTATTTCCTCGCGCTGGATGCAGCGCTGGCCGCTGCAGTGGACACGGCCACCGTGGCTGCGGCCGATGCCGCCACCACCGGTGCACCCGCTGGCACGCTGGCTGCAGCGCTGGCCACTTGCTGCACCTTCTGACCGTCTTTCAGGGATGCACCGGGCGCACGCAGCAACTTGTCGCCCGTGGCCAGGCCGCTGAGCACGGCATAGTCGCCACGGCGGGCATCGCGCTCGCCCAGGGTGATGCTGACCTTCTGCAGCACGCTGCCAGCCACGCGCCAGGCGTAGGCCTTGTCACCCTCGCGCACCAGCGAGGCCTGCGGCAGCATCAGGGCCGGCACGCTGACCGCTTCGACCCGGCCTTCGGCATACAGTCCCGAAACCCGGTTCGCGGCACTGTCGCTGATGCTCACCAGCACCTCCACCTGGCGTGTGGTCGGGTTGGCCGCCGGGTTGATGCGCGCCACCTTGCCCGTGAACTCCTTGTCGCCATAGCCATTGACCCGGAACGTGACCGGTGCGCCCAGGCGCACGCTGCCGATGCGGTCGGCCGAGACCAGCCCTTCGAAGCGCATGCTGCGCGGGTCCACCACTTTGAGCAGTTCCTTGCCGACCTGCGCCGTATCGCCGGCCGAGACCTTTCGCTCGCTCACGATGCCGTCAAACGGCGCCCGGGTCTGGGTCCGGTCGAGCTGTTGGCGCGCCTGCGCCGCGCGGGTCTTGGCCGCCGCCAGGTCGCTTTGCGAATTGTTGCGCCGAACCTCGGCGTCTTCCAGCTGCTGGGTGGAGGCCATGCCGGATTCACGCAGGGTCTTCAGGCGCTGCAACTGGCGCTCGGCCTGATCGAACGACTGGGTCGCAGCACGGGCGGCCTCCTCGGCCGACGCCAGGTTCTCCCGGATAGCAGAGTCGTCCAGCCGCACCAGCAGCTCACCCCGGCGCACGCTGTCACCGTTCTCCTTGAGCACCTGCAGCACCACTGCCGGTACCTCGGCCCGCAGGTCCGCACGGGTTTCCGGCTGTACCGAGCCGGTGATCGCCGGGCCCGACACCAGGGCATTGGTCTGCACCGTGATCAGGTCTTCCGGGGAGACCAGCACCGGTCGGTCTGAGGCGCCGGCGGCGGCGGCCTTGTCGGCGGGCGGCGCCCCGCGGTTGCAGGCAGCAAGTGTCAGGCACAGGAAGGGCAATACAACTAGAAGACGCAACATGTAGCAATCTCGACTGAATGGGGCGCTGTGACGCATGGTTCGAAAGGTTGGTTGCGGCCGGCTTGTGGCGGCAGCCGAATCCGACCTCACGCGAAAAAGAACCGGAATGTCATCCGGTTCGAGCCGCAGTATTATGGCCTTGCGCCAGCCCGATGGCGTAGCTGCAGCCGCCAGGAACTTGCACCGCGCCCCGGGGGTCTACCAGCTTCAGGGAGTTGTGCGCGGCCATCCGGCGAATGCCATGCCACGGTCTGGCCCCGCCCATCGGAAGGAGAGTCTCATGAAACACGCTGTTGTAACCCTGCTGCTGGGCAGCCTCTTGCTCGCCGGGAATGTCCGCGCGGCGGCCCAGGTGCACGTGGCCTTCATCGAGCCATCGCGCTACACCGACGCCGCGGATCTGTGGGTGGGCGACGCCGACAACCTGCTGACCATCTCCAGGCATCTGCAGAAGCTGGGCAGCAAGTACCTGGCGCTGGGCCAGACCCTGAAGATCGAGGTGCTGGACATCGACCTGGCCGGCCGGGCTCGCCCCACGCGTTCGCTCTACGTGACCCGCGTGGTCTCGCGCGTGACCGACTGGCCACGCATCACCCTGCGTTACGCGCTGGAAGCGGACGGCCGGGTGCTGCAAAGTGGCCAGGATTCGATCAGCGACATGGCCTTCTACAGCCACATCACTTCCTCTGCCTGGCAGCCATTGCACTACGAGAAGCGGATGCTGACCGACTGGTTCCGGGATCACTTTGCCGCCAAGAGCGCGCCATGACAGCTCCTGGGCTGGTCACCCGCCCGACCCGACGACGTGCAGGATGGCCGGGCGCGGCCATCCTTGTCGCCGGCCTGGCAATGGCCGGTGCGGCGCAGGCAGCGGGTAGCGTCATTGTCAGTTTCACCGATCCGCAGCGCTTTGACGACGTCACTGACAGCTGGGGCAGCAGCGATGACAACCTGGCGCAACTGGCCGCCCATCTGCAGGATCTTGGTAGCCGGCATCTGGCGGATGGCCAGAACCTTCAGATCGAGGTGCTCAACGTCGACCTGGCAGGCCGGCTCCTGCCCCGGCACGGCGTCGGCCAGATACGGGTGATCACGGGCCGCATCGACTGGCCGCGTATCACGCTGCGCTACACCCTGCTGCAGGCCGGCCAGCCGGTGCTCAGCGGCGAGGAGCGGATCAGCGACATGGCCTACCAGATGCATGACCGGCCATACTCGACCGAAACCTTGCGCTACGAGAAGCGGATGCTGGAGGAATGGTTCCGCCAGCGCATCGTGCAGCGCCAGCCGGCGCCGTCCTGATACCTTGCGGGACAGACTAGGGCCTGTTCACACTATTTCTGCAAGTGCGAGTGGGATGAAAACCGTGCCAATCTAGGCGCGGGACGACGCCCAGACTGGCCGTCTGTGCTAGGACTGCAACGACGAGTGGCGCGGTTTTCACCCCGCTCCCTTCGGGTTGCGAGTCAAAAAGACCATGCGCCGCGTTGCAGAGCCTCGCCGGGCAGCCTGCCCGTCTGCGTTCTGCGCCT
>JANMKM010000190.1:0-3669 GCA_031372035.1 Rhodoferax sp.
CAGGCTGCGCGCCACCCGCACATCGGGATTGCTCATGCGATCGATCTCGCGGGATTGCTCATGCGATCGATCTCGCGGGCGGCGATGAACTGCCCGAGCCGTTCGTTGAGCTGGTCCATCACGAAGCGGTTGAAGCCGATCGAGTGATCGAGCAGCCAGTGGAATTCGTCCACCGGCAGTCCTGCCACCACGCTCTTGCGCAGCGCCTGGATGTTGTAGCGGTAGCTTTCGCGCTTGAGCGCCGTGCCCTCGCCGAACCAGCCACCGGGCGGCACGCCGGTAAAGGTCATGGTCTGGCCATCGACGTTGTCGGCGCTCATTTTCAGCAAACCCGAAACCACGCCGAACCAGAAAGTTACTGGCCGGCCGACGCGGCACACCAGGTCTCCGGGCCGGGCGTCGCCAATGCGCAAATCGTCCACGGCGCGCGCGCGCTCGGGTGGCAACAACAGCCGCAACCAGGGGATGCTGTCGAGCTCGTCGCTGGTCAGGCGGCGCTGGCGCTGGTGCAGTGGGACATCCATCTGATCGAGACTCCGGGGGTTGCGCCAAGCAAGGGAAAACACTTAGCGCGAAATCCGAAGATTGTCGTCCGAACGACAACACGGCGTCAAACTTGTGCCTACCATTCGGCTCCTCCACAAGCCATTTGCAGCAACCGACCAGCCCCGCCACGCAACCCGACTTCCATGCAAACCACCTTTCCGCAACTGCTGCTCCAGCACGCCAGCGAACGCCCGCAGGCGCCAGCCATGCGCGAGAAGGAGTACGGCATCTGGCAGGCGCTGAGCTGGGGTGACCTGGCCAAAATGGTGGAAGCCATTGCGGCCGGACTGGCGCACGCTGGTCTGGCTCGCGGCGAGCACATGGTCGTGATCGGCGCCAACCGGCCGCGGCTGTATGCCACGATGCTGGCAGCGCAATCGCTGGGCGCGATTCCGGTGCCGTTGTACCAGGATGCCGCCGCGGCCGAATGCGTATTCCCGCTGACCAATGCCGAAGTCCGCTTCGCCTTTGCCGAGGACCAGGAGCAGGTGGACAAGCTGCTGGAAGTGCGGCCGCAATGCCCGCAGTTGCAGCACATCTACTTTGATGACCCGCGGGGCCTGCGTAGCTACGATGAGCCGGGGTTGATGGCGCTGGACGCGCTGATTGTCAGCGGTACGGCGCTGGCCGCAGCGCAGCCGGATGGGTTCCGCCGGACCGTCGCCCAGGCCAAGCCGGACGACGTGGCGGCGATGTTCTTCACGTCTGGCACCACCGGCAATCCCAAGGGCGTAGTGCACAGCCACAACACGCTGCTGGACCGGGCCCGTGCCGGCGCCGCCTTCGACCACCTGGGCAACAGCGAGGAAGTGCTGGCCTATCTGCCACCGGCCTGGATCGGCCAGAACATCTTCAGCTATGCGCAGTGGCTGGCCTGCGGCTATATCGTCAACTGCCCCGAGTCGGCCGCCACCGTGACCATCGACCTCAAGGAAATCGGTCCCACCTACTACTTTGCACCACCGCGCGTGTTCGAGGGTCTGCTGACCGCGGTGATGATCCGCATGGAAGACGCAGGCGCGATCAAGCGAAACATGTTCCATGCCTTCATGGCACTGGCCAAACGGGTCGGACCGGCGCTGATGGATGGGAAACCGGTATCCGGTTTTGATCGGGTCTTGTACGCCCTGGGTAACCTGCTGGTCTACGGGCCGCTGCGCAACAACCTGGGACTGAACCGGGTGCGCGTGGCCTACACCGCCGGCGAAGCCATCGGCCCGGACCTGTTCACCTTCTACCGATCCATCGGCATCAACCTGAAACAGCTCTATGGCTCCACTGAAACAGCGGTGTTTGTCTGCCTGCAGCCCGACAACGAAGCCCGGGCCGACACGGTGGGCATCCCGATAGCGGGAGTGGAGATCAAGGTGGCGGACAACGGCGAGATCCTGGTGCGCTCGCCAGGCCTGCTCAAGGGCTACTACAAGAATCCGGCCGCCACGGCCGAGGTGCTGACGGCCGATGGCTGGTACCACACCAGCGACGCCGGCTTCATCGACGCCCATGGGCACCTGAAGATCATTGACCGGGTCAAGGACGTGGGCCGGATCCGCGGCGGTGCTTTTGATACCGCCATGTTCGCGCCCAAGTACGTGGAAAACAAGCTCAAGTTCTTTCAGCACATCAAGGAGGCCGTAGCCTATGGCGACGGCCGCGAGAAGGTGTGCGTGATGATCAACATCGACTTCGACGCAGTTGGCAACTGGGCCGAACGGCGCAACCTGCCCTATGCCGGCTACACCGACCTGGCGCAGAAGCCCGAGGTCTACCAGCTGATCAAGGAGTGCGTGGAGAAAGTCAATGCTGACCTGGCGTCCGACCAGATGCTGGCCGGCAGCCAGATCAGCCGCTTCCTGATCCTGCACAAGGAACTCGACGCCGACGACGGCGAACTGACCCGTACCAACAAGGTCCGCCGGGGCTACATCGCCGACAAGTACCAGGTGCTGGTCGACGCCCTGTACGGTGGGCGCACCGAGCAATTCGTCGAAACCCAGGTCAAGTTCGAGGACGGCCGCACCGGCAGTGTCAGCGCCACCCTGCGTATCGATGACGCCAAAACGTTTGCCCTCATGGACAAGGCCGCGTAATGGACAAGTTTCAGTGCAGGCTCACTTGCGAAGCAAGTTATGCCGGAGCTAAAACCTTTGCGCCGGTGAAGGCAGCGGCGCAATGAAAAAGATCGGTGATGTCATCCTGGATGTCAAGAACATCTCGTTGTCATTTGGCGGCGTGAAAGCGCTCACCGACATTTCGTTCAACGTGCGCGAACACGAGATCCGCGCCATCATCGGCCCCAACGGCGCGGGCAAAAGCTCGATGCTCAACTGCATCAATGGCGTCTACACACCGCAGCAGGGCACCATCAGCTTCCGAGGCCAGACCTTCAGCCACATGGACAGCCACCAGGTGGCCGTGATGGGCATCGGCCGCACCTTCCAGAACCTGGCGCTGTTCAAGGGCATGAGTGTGCTCGACAACATCATGACCGGGCGCAACCTCAAAATCAAAAGCAACATCCTGCTGCAGGCACTGCGCATCGGCCCGGCCGAGCGCGAAGAGATCCGGCACCGCGAAGCGGTGGAGCAAATCATCGACTTCCTGGAAATCCAGGCCTACCGCAAGACGCCGGTGGGCCAGTTGCCCTACGGACTGCAGAAGCGCGTGGATCTGGGTCGGGCCCTGGCGATGGAGCCGCAGGTGCTGCTGCTGGACGAGCCAATGGCCGGCATGAACGTGGAAGAGAAGCAGGACATGTGCCGCTTTGTGCTGGACGTAAACGATGAATTCGGCACCACCGTGGTCCTGATCGAGCATGACATGGGCGTGGTGATGGACATTTCGGACAGGGTGGTGGTGCTGGACTATGGCCGCAACATCGGTGACGGCACACCCGACGCAGTGCGCAACAACCCCGAAGTGATCAGCGCCTACCTCGGCACCTCGCATTGAAGCGCCCAGCACACTAAGAACCTATCCGTGAATAAGACGACCCCGCGTTGCGACGAGAAAGCGATGGATGCAAGGCGCAAGCCGAAGCCCAGGGTGGCCCCTGGGCAAGGGTTGCAACGCCGCAGACGCGCTTTATCGTCGCAACCCTTCGGGCCGGGGTCCCAAGGGGCA
>JANMKM010000231.1:0-3339 GCA_031372035.1 Rhodoferax sp.
TGAATTAGTTTGCATATTTGCCATCACTGACCGTCGGCGCGGCAACCGAGCCTTCACGAGCGCCCGGCAGCAGAAAACGCGCCAAGGCCGGCACCAGCACCAGCGCCCCGAGCATGTTCCACAGGAACATGAACGCCAGCAGCAGGCCCATGTCGGCCTGGAACTTGATGCTAGAGAAATGCCAGGTCACGACAGCCGCCGCGAGGGTCACGCCGGTCAGCAGCACCACCTTGCCAGTGAATTGCATGGCGCTGGCATAGGCCACCTTCAAGGTGGCGCCTTCGCGCATCCGCGCCAGGGTGACGCTCAGTACGTACAGCGCGTAATCCACGCCGATGCCCACGCCCAGCGCGATCACCGGCAAAGTCGCGACCTTCACGCCCATGCCCAAGCCCACCATCAGCGCCTCGGCCAACAAAGTGGTGAGCATCAGCGGCAGCATGGCCACCAACACCGCCCGCCAGGAGCGGAAGGTGATGAAGCACAGCAGCGCCACCGCCCCATAGACCATGAAGAGCATCTGGTACCAGGCCCTGCGCACCACAATGTTCGTGGTGGCATCGATCCCCGCCGAGCCGGCCGCCAGCATGAAAGTGGTGTCCTTGTCGTTGTTCTTCGCGGCAAAACCCTCGACATGGTCCACCATGCGCTGCAGCGTCTCGGCGCGATGGTCGCGCAGGTACGCGTACATCGTCAGCAGATTGCATTCCTCGTTGTACAGCTCACGCGGCGCCTGGGCGGTGATGGTGTTGAGCATGTTCTGGTTGGGCAGCAACTCGTACCACAGCGGACTGCCTTCGTTCATGCCCACCAGCACGCGCCGTTGCAGCCGCGCCATCGACTGGGTGGACTCCACGCCGGGCAGGTCCAGCAACTCCCATTCGAGCTGGTCGACACGGCGCAGCACTTCGTAATTGCTGCAGCTGCCATCGGGTGTCTTGACCATGACGGCGAAGATGTCGTTGCTGGCGCCGTAGTTCTTCGTGAGAAACGCCACGTCGCGGTTGTAGCGCGAGTCGGCGCGCAGTTCCGGGGCGCCAGGGTCGTGGTCACCAATTCGCAGTTGCGTGCTGACGGCAAATCCCACCACTGCGAGAACCGCGGCCGCGGTCACTGCCAGCGTGGCGCGCCGCCCTTCCGTGAAGCTCACCAACGTGCGCCAGAAGGCACTCGTTTCCCCGGCCGCGGTGGCCGCTTCCTGGCGCACGGCGCGCGCGGCCGCCTTGCGGCTCACACCCACGTAGCTCAAGAGCACGGGCAGCAGGATCAGGTTGGAGAACACCAGCACCATCACGCCCAGGCTGGCGGCAATCGCCAGTTCGCGGATGACGGGGATGTCGATCACCAGCAGCACCGCGAAGCCCACGGCATCGGCAAGCAACGCGGTGAGGCCGGCGAGGAACAGGCGCCTGAATGTGTAGCGCGCCGCCACATAGCGGTGGGTCCCGCGCCCGATGTCCTGCAGGATGCCGTTCATCTTCTGGGCGCCATGGCTCATGCCGATGGCGAAGATGAGAAACGGCACCAACATGGAATAAGGATCCAGCGAATACCCCAGCAGCGGCAGCAGGCCCAGCTGCCAGAGCACTCCGATCACCGAGGTGGACACCACCAGCGCTGTGCTGCGCACGTCGTGGTTGTACAGATACACCATGGCCGCACAGATGACCAGCGCGAAAAAGAAAAAGCCGATCACCTCTCGCAGGCCCTCCATCAGGTCGCCGGCCACTTTGGCAAAGCCGGTGATGTGGATGGACACCTCGTCGCTGCTGTGCTTGGCGCGCACTTGCTCCAGCTGTTCGGACAGGGCTGCGTAGTCCAGCGGTTTGCCTGCGGAATCGCGGTCCAGCAGGGGCACGAGGATCACGGTGGAGCCGCCGTTGACGGCCACCAGTTGCCCGATCTCGCCGGAGCGCTGCACGTTTAGGCGCAGCTCCTCGAGCTTGGCCGGCGAGCCGTCATAGTGTGCAGGGATGACCTGTCCGCCATCCAGGCCGTCCTGCGTCACCGCAGTCCAGCGGGTGTTGGGCGTCCACAGCGACTTCATGAACGGCCGGTCCACGCCCGGCAGCAGCAACACCTCGTCGTTGATCTTGCGCAACGCGTCCAGGTAGCGCGCGTCGTAGATGTTGCCCTTGCGGGCTTCCACCGCGATCCGCACCGAGTTGCCCAGGCCGGAAAGCGCTTTCTTGTTTGTCAGGTAGTTCGCGATGTACGGGTGGCCGGCCGGAATGGTCTTTTCGAAGCTGGCGTTGAGCTTCAAGCGCAGCGCGCTGGCGCCGAACACGATCGTCGCCAGCAAGCACAGCACCAGCACTAGGATGCGGTGGTTGAACACCGCGCGTTCGAGCCGGGAGCCCGAGCTCGGGTCAAAGTCTTCGACCCGGCTGGGGGCGGCCTCGGTGGGGGTCACGGGAGTCATGTTCGTTGGGCTCGTTGGGCTCGGGCGCGGCGCCTGAACCTGGAATGGGGTGCAGTCAGCCGAGCCGGGCAACGCCGCCCAGGCTGGTGGCAACAAGGCCGCCGTCCGCGGCTTCGGCAAGGGACGTCAGCGGTTGGCGGCGCGGGGGTTGCTGCTCGGTGAACTGGGAACCCCCGTCGCTGCTCACCAGAAGCCGCCCGCCTTGCGCCAGCAGCATCACCCGGCCATCGCGCAGTTCAACGCAAGACAGGATCGTGAAGGGCGCCGGCAGCGTGATCGGGACGGCGGCTGCGCCGTCCGGCTCGATGCGGCAGGCACTGCCCAACAAGCCGGCGAACACAAAACCGCCACTGCGCGTGGCGGTGGCGGCGAAGAAGGTGCGCTTGAACGGCGAAGCCAGCGGCTCGAAGCCGGCGCCATCGTCGCTGGAACGTATCAGCACGCCCTGCTCTCCGGCGACCGCCCAGGTCTTGCCGTGGCGGGCAACCGCGTACAGGTGCAAGCCTTGGGGGTTCGGCAGGCGGCCGATGCAGGGAATCCAGGTCTTGCCGCCATCGCCGGTGGTGGCGGCCAGGCCATAGGCGCCGACAGCCATGCCGCGCTGGGCGTCGGCAAAGCAGATCGAAAGCAACGGCTTGTCTGCGCCTTCGTCCACCAGGCGCTGAGCCTGCTTGATGAGGCCCTCGCGACCGGGAGCGGTGGCGGGCAAGCCCTGCGCCTGGGCGAGGGCGGCCTTGGCGAGCGCCACGCCGTCTGTCTGGATAGCCCAGTTCTCGCCGCCGTCGGTGGTGTTCAGAATCACGCCGCCGTGGCCGGTCATCCAGCCCTGGCGTGCATCGGCGAAGCTGGCGGAAGTCAGGGTCACGCTGACGGGAACGCGGGCCTGGCGCCACTGTCGCCCGCCGTCGTCGGACAGC
>JANMKM010000305.1:0-6875 GCA_031372035.1 Rhodoferax sp.
CTTCGAGGATGCTGTTGACGTATTCCTGATCTTCCTTTTCCGGGTTGGTGTCGTCAAAGCGCATGTGACAGACGCCACCAAAGTCGCGCGCCAGGCCGAAATTGACGCAGATGCTCTTGGCGTGACCTACATGCAGGTAGCCATTGGGCTCTGGCGGAAAACGGGTGCGAATGCGGGCCGGGTCGAGCCCGCCGGCGGCGTGGTGCGCTGCATCGCCGGGCCCGCCGCCCCAGGTGCGCTGGCTATAGGTGTTGTTGGTGATATCGTTTTCGATGATCTGGCGCAGGAAATTGCTGGGCTTCTGAATGTTTTTGTCGGCGGGGACGGAGGGTGCAGAACTCATAGCCTTGATTCTAGGCGGCCGGCACAAAGGGGTTACTTCTGGCAACGATCTTCACCGGGCGTACCGTAGTCGTGCGGGCACGCACGGCGTTGAATGGGTACGGGCGCAGGTGTTGTGTCCGCAACCAGGAGATCACATGAAGGTCCACCCATCCCCGTACAGCAAGGCGATCCACTTGGCCGGCGGTGTGCTGTTGGCCGGCGCGGCTCTTACAGCCACCCAGGCAGCCCGTGCCCAGGACGTGTATTGGTCTGTGGGCTTGTCGCAGCCGGGCGTCTCCCTGGGGTTTTCCAATGCACCGCAGGTGGTGTACCAGCAGCCCGTGTATTCCCAGGCTCCACAAGCCTACTGGCAGCCAGCACCCGTCTACTACCAGTCACCGCCGGCCTACTACCGGCCAGCGCCGGCTTACTACCAGCCGCGGCCGGTTTACCTCGCTCCGCGCGTGGTGCATGTGCCACGCCAGTTCGTGGTGAATCGTGGAATGCCGGTGCAGGCCGGCTACCGCTGGCAGCATGTGCCCGCGCCGCGCACCAGCGACTGGCATGACGGCCGCTTCGATCCGGATGGTGGACACCACCGCGGGGGCCATGGCGGTGATGGCTACTACCGGCGTTGACCAAGCGGCGTAGTCGCGCCGCGACCACGCCAGACGCAGCGTACGCTTTAGCGGCAGACGTTGAAGTTGAAGGCCTTGTTCGAGAGGAACGGGTCGCGGTTGAGTACGGCCGGAGGGATGGACAAACGCAAAGGGGCAACGGCCGTCAAACCAGCAAAGGCGGACTCACCGGCGTCCAGCGCCACACTCTGACCGGCCTGGCCAACCACCACCTTGCCTTCGCGCACCAGCAGGTACACGCCTTCAGGTGCAGCAGCAGGCGCTTCAGCACCGAACAACTGGTCGAGCTTTACCGGGACGGTCTCCGGAGCCGGAGTATTCAGGTTATTGAAGAAGGTCGGTGTGCTGCTCAACACGCGGGCTGCGCCCACCACTCCAGGCACCAGGCCGCTCTGACCAGCCACCAGGCTGATCTCGCGGCCATCAGCAGCCGCCATGGTGATGGCTCCACTACGCGCAGTGGCGAACAGTGACTGGTCGCAAACCGCGTCGGAGAGTTCTGCCGGGGCGGCCTCGTCAGTGCCGATGGCCGGGCCACAGGCCAAGTCGAACACTGTACCGCGGATACCGATAGTCGCAGTCGCCGACTGGAACTTGACGCGTGAGGGATTGGCTTTGCCAATGAGGCCGGTGGCAATGCGCAAGCCACCACGCAACAGCTGAAAAATGCTGTTGCCCTGCGCCGGTTGCTCCGGCTCGTAGTTGTACTGTGTCAGGGACAGTCTGGTGCCGCTGTTCAGGGTGATGCGCGTGTCATCCCGGAAAGCCAGTACTGCATGGCCGCCGCGTACCGTTTCCACCTTGTCGCTGGCATACAGCGGCGCGCCCTCGGCCAGGGTGACGCGTTGGCTGCCGCGTTCGGCACTGACTTCGCCCTGTATTTGCATCACGCGGGCCACAACCGGCGGACCGCTGTTGGCCGTGGACGCGGTCACCACACTGGTGTCGGTGCGGCAATCGTAATTGCAAAGGCGCGCCGTGTAGTCCGTGCCGCGAATGCCAATGGTGGCCGTATTGACATTGAGCTTGTATGCGTCGGTGTTGCCGCGCTTGCCAATGCTGCCTGTAATGGCGCGCATGCCGCCACGCAGCAGGCTCAGGATCATGTTGTCAGAAGCTGGTGCTTCGCGGTTGTAGCTATAGGCCTGGACTGCCAGGGCGGATTCGGGCCGGACCACCGTCTCGCCACCGTCGCTGAAGCGCAGCCGTACCGTGCTGTTGCGGGTGGTGTTGATGACGTCGCCCACATCCAGGGCGGAGCCGCGTGCCAGCAGGGTCTGCCGACCACCCGCGCGGGTGACGAACACCGTACCCTCGATCGAGGTCGCAGTGGCAATCGACGCTGTGGTCTGGGCCGGTGTGGCCGGGGACAGCAAGGCGAGGCCTGTAGCGAGCAGGCCGGCAGACCAGGCTGTACACCTTCGGGATACCGGTTTCATGGACATGTTGCAACCTCCGCTTCCTTGGTGACGGTGCTGGCCTTGGCCTGGGCATCCTTGCGCTTTTCTTCCTTGGCATCGCCCTCGACAGTGGTCTTGACTTCAACTGTCTCGGCGGCGCGTTGGGTCTCGACGGTGGCGACGGCAAGCGCTGCAACCACAACAGGTTTGGACTCTACCGGGACCTCGACTACTGATGAGGTGACATTGATGCTCAGGCCAGTAGGACCCGTGCTCAGCACCGCCACGCCCTGGGTGGAAGGCAACTGGACGGCGGCGAAACTACCGCTGGAACTGCCAAAGCTCAGGAAGTTGAAGCTGGAGCCGGCCGGAGCCAGGTAGTTGCCGAAGTTGCCTACATTGAGCGTACCGGCCAGGTTGGCGACACCCTGGACCTTGATCCAGTCGTAGCCCGTTCCCTGGGCCGCGCCACCCAGTTCAATATTGAGCGTACTGGTCGGGCCCAGGGTCAGGTTGCCATTGATCGTGATGGCTCCAGGTGACGCGCCGGGCGCCATGGTGGCATTGCCGATGGTCACGTTGCCATTGATGATGCCGTTGCCACTGAGCGTGCCGGCGCTCAGATTCAGGCCTCCCTGCAGTGTTCCGCCGCGCAAGTCTACGCCACCAGCGCTCTGCGTCAGCCCGCCATTGAGCATGGATGTTCCGGTCTCCGCCTGCACCGTGCCGGAATTGGTCAAGGTCTGGGTAAATGTCAGCCCTGTTCCCAGGACGATGGTGCCCCGGTTGTCGATGGCGTTGGTGATGGTGGCGTTGCTCAGGGTCAGGGTGCCGGAATTGGTGAGGTTGCCGGTACTGGTCCAGTTGACACTGTTGTTAGCGGGCAGCAGCATGCGCCCGCCATTCATGACCAGGCTGCCGCCGCCGGCGAAGCCACCGCCGGACAGCGAAAAGGTGCCACCCACCGTGATGGAACCATTGTTGGTCAGCAGTCCGCCCAGCAGGTTGAATGTCATCCCTGTGGGGAACAGGGTGGCACCGTTGAGCGTCAGGCTGCCCGACTTGAGCGACAGCGAGCCGCCGGGCACGCTCAGATCCGTGAACACCAGGTTCAGCCCATCGATCACGCGGTCGCCGTTGCCAGAGAATGGGAAGCTCCCGCCATTGGAGAAACTGAGGCTGCCAGCACCCTGTGCTGTACCGCCGATCGTGCCGCCGAACCAGGTGAGCGGGCCCGTGGTGCGCAGCAGGCTGGCGCCAAGGGGTATTCGGATCTCGCCACCCAGCTGCTCCGCCGTGGCACCGTCGAGCGATACCGTGCCGGCCACTTCGAACACGCCGGAATTGTGGAAGCCACCCTTGAGGCTGCTGCTCCTCAGGCTGGCTTGTCCCGTGGGCGCGTTGGTGAAGTCGCCGGTGAACGTGACCTCATTGCCGGTTACATTGCCACGGTTGAGCAACGGCCCGGTTCCGGACAATGCCAGCGTGCCCAGATCTACATGGCCCTGTTGGCCGATGACCAGTCCATGCTGCCCCAGGACCAGCGAGGCCGCGCCGCGCCCAACGCTGCCGGAGCCGTCGAACAGTGCCCCGTCAAAAGTCTGGGTGCCACCTGCGAAAACCACGGCAGCCCCACCCGCCGCGAAGAACTGGCCGTGATGGGTGCCGCCACCTGTTGCATGAAAACTCCCCGCATCCACCTGGATGCGCCCATCGTTCGCGAAGGCACCGGTGGACACAGTGCCTCCGTTGACCAGTACCATGCTATCCGGGCCAATGGCCATGGTTCTGCTGATCAGCGATCCCGTGCGGACCTCCAGGGTGCCGCCGGTCAGGAGAGAGGCTGTATCCGCGTTGAACGTCGGACCATCCAGCAGTTTGTTCGTGGCCCCGTTGATGCTCACCGTGGTTGAACTTTCGCCATTGGTAAACCGCAAGCCCTGTTGTGCGCCCTGGATCGTGCCACCGGTCCACGTGAAGTTACCGGACGACTTGTTAAATGCCTGACCGTTGGCGAGCGTGAGAGTGCCGGCTTCCTGCGCGAAGCTTGTGTTGCCGCCATCCAGATCGTTGTGACCCGTGAGCACCATGGTGCCCTGGTTGCGGACGTCCACCCGCACAGTGCTGTCGGTCAGCATGATGCTGCCTTTGTTGACGAGCAGACCGCCGTTGGCAACAGGTCGGATCGCGGCCTCCGGCTGCAAGGTCAGTGTCAGGCCGGGCAGGATGGTGAGCCCACTGGCTCCGTCTTCAATCTCCAGGTCTACCTGGCCGACGGTCAGTTGTGAACCGGCCAGTTGGCTGCCGTTGGCAAAGCGGTGCCGCCCGCTGCTGATCAGCACGCCATTGCCGCCAAAGGTCGAGGTGCCGCTGTAGCGGTAGTCCCCGGTTTCAAGCACCAACGATCCTGGCGCGCTGGCCCGCAGCGAGCCACCATTGTTGTTGAACGTCAGAGAGCTACCGCCGACACGCGCCATCCCGGCACCCGATTGCTCGACGGTCCCGGTATTGTTGATCTGGACGCTGCATTCACACGATGCCACGAGTGAATTGGTGGTACCCGCGCCGTTACTGAAGCGCACGGTGCCGGTGTTGGTCAGATTGCCACCGAGGAATACATTTTCGTCGTCACTGACATTGATGTTGATGACACCCTGATTTGTCCATTGGCTAGCGCCGAAACTCTTGTCGCCACCCGTAAGGCTGGCTGTCTGACCAGCGGGCAGCAACACAGTGCCGCCACCGGTGACATAGCCACCGCTCCAGTTCATGCCGCCGGCCAGCGTGAGGGTGTCGCCCGCGTTGATGACGGCCGATCCACCACGCAGTTTGTAACCGCCGTTGAGCGTGGCGCTACCAAAATTGGCCGTGCCACCGGCTTGCGTCAACGGACCGTTGACCGAGCTGCCGTCTGCAAAATTGTGGTTGCCAGCCCCGATGACAACGCCTTCGCTGTTGATGCTGGAGGCACCGCTGTAATTGAAGGTGCCATCCCCCAGGTTCAGCAAGCCTGTGCCCTGCCGACCCAGTGCGCCACCGATGTTGTTGAACGCCAGGGTGCCTTGGCCGTTGGTGATCGTCAGCTCGCCGGCGCCGGCCATTTCCACGCTGCCGGTGTTGTTCACTGTCCCGGAACCGTTGGCCTTGCCGCCCAGGTAATTGACCGTGTCGGCTGCATTGGTAAAACGCAGCACACCAGCGTTGTCCAGCGTACCGCCGATGTTCAGGAATTGCGCGTTGTCCAGGTTGACGGAGATCACGCCGTTGTTGGTGACCGGGCCGTCAAGCAACTTGGTGCTGCCTGTTGCCGACAGTACGCCACCGGCGTCGATCATCAGGTTGCCGGGCCCGCCAATCCTGTTACCACTCCAGGTGCTGCTGCCCTGCAGTCGCAGGGTCGTGCTGACGTCAATACTCAGATTGTTGCCGGTCAGGTCCAACCCAGCGCGCGCAGTAAAACCCTTGCCCAAAGTCGCGTTGAGTGCACTGATGCGGGCTGCGGCGTTGGTGGTAATGTTGCCATCGCCGCCCATGGTCCCTGCACTCCAGTTGAAGCTGCCATTGATGGTGATGTTGCCGGTGCCCAGCAGAGAACCGCCTGCCAGGTTCAAACCGGCACCAAATATGCTAGGTTCCGCCAGGCTCAGCGAGCCACCAGAGAGCGTGAATTCACGACCGATGTTCAGGCCGCGTATGACTTGCGTTCCACTGGCCAATACCAGGCCATTGCCCGAGCCGATGGTGACAAAGTCATTGGCACCAGGGAGTGCACCGGTGGACCAGTTGGCGGGGTCGGTCCAGGAGATACCATCACCCAGCCCGGACCAGTTCAGACCCAGCAGGATCGAGAAGTTGACGTCGGTGCCGGTGTAGCCTACCGAGCCAGCGATCAAGCCGTCCACCTGGTTGAATGAGCCGGTGCGGGAGGCGGCTGACAAGACGCGGAAGGAGCCGCCATTGGCCAGACCGTTGACCGTCAGACGGCCACCGAGCGTGGCGGTTCCGGAAATGTCGAGCACATCGTAATCACCGGCAAAGTCGCCGGCCTGGGCCGCATTGACCTGAAGCAGCAGCCTGCCCGAGCTGCCTTGCTGGTAGTTGCCAGTTATTTTGAGTGCACCGGCATTGTTGCCGGCGTTGTCGCCCGGCGAGACTGTGCCGTCGTTCACGAGGGTGTTCCCGGCACCTACATCGATGGTGCCGGTGCCGGAAATCGTGCCTGCGTTGGTGAAGCCGCCGGCCTTGCGGAAAGTGGTGCCGTCGGCGAGGTTCAGGCTGCCGTTCTGGACCATCGAAGCATTCATGTTCAGCGTGCCGCCGTTGACGTTCATGGAGCCGCTGTTGAAGAATGAAGTCAGGAAGCCGTTGCTGAAGTCGAGGCTATGGGCATTCGCCTTGTTGATGGTGCCGGCGTTGTTGACCGCCGTGACACTGTTGCCGTCGCCGGCGAAATTGCCGGCACCGGTGAGGTTCACGGTGCCACCAGCCAAGTTGTTGAACACAGCGGCACTGT
>JANMKM010000701.1:0-5793 GCA_031372035.1 Rhodoferax sp.
GATGCCTGCATTTTTGATGATTGAACGACGATCCATAAGGTGTACTCCTGCGACATTGAATGAAAGCGGCCGCCCGCTCAAGCCAGGCCGCCGCCCATTCTAGGAACGCGCAAACTTTGGGATTCGGGGGTTTTCCCTTGAGATTCCCCGGGGTGAACCCGCAGCGATCGCCGGATCAGCCGACGATCTTCAATGTGTGGGCCGGACGCTCCACCAGCGCACCGAAGCGGGCACGCACCGAGGCCTCGATGCCGGCCGCATCCAGCCCGTGCAACGCGAGCAGCGCAGCGGGATCGCCATGCTCGATGAATTCGTCGCGCAGTCCCAGTTGCAGCAATTGTTTGGGGGCACCGGCGGCATTGAGCGCCTCGGCCACCGCGCTGCCGGCGCCGCCCATCACGGCGCCCTCTTCCAGCGTCACCAGCGCTTCGTGCTGCTGCGCGATCTCCAGCAGCAATCCGGTGTCCAGCGGCTTGGCCCAGCGCATGTTCACCACCGTCGCATTCAGCCGCTCCCCCGCCTCCAGCGCCGGATAGAGCAGCGTGCCGAACGCCAGGATGGCGACCCCCGTTCCCTGCCTGCGCACCTCGCCCTTGCCGAACGGCAGCGCCTGCAGGCCCGGTTCCACCGGCACGCCGGCGCCGGCGCCACGCGGATAGCGCACCGCCACCGGGTGGTCCTGCCCGAACGCCGTGGTGAGCAGCTTGCGGCATTCGTTCTCGTCGGCCGGACAGGCGACGCTGACGTTCGGGATGCAGCGCAGGAACGGGATGTCGTAGGCGCCGGCATGGGTGGCGCCATCGGCCCCCACCAGGCCGGCCCGATCGAGCGCGAACAGCACCGGCAGCTTCTGGATCGCGACGTCGTGGATCAGCTGGTCGTAGCCACGCTGAAGGAAGGTCGAATAGATCGCCACCACCGGCTTCAGTCCCTCGGTCGCCATGCCGGCGGCGAAGGTCACCGCATGCTGCTCCGCGATGCCGACGTCGAAGTAGCGGCCGGGAAAGCGCTTCTCGAACTCCACCAGTCCGGAGCCTTCGCGCATCGCCGGCGTGATGCCGACCAGCCGTGCATCCTGCTGCGCCATGTCGCACAGCCAGCTGCCGAACACCTGGGTGAAGGTGGGCTTGGAGACCGCCGTCGACTGGACCAGCCCGACCGACGGATCGAACTTGCCCGGCCCGTGGTAGGCCACCGGATCGACTTCCGCCAGCTTGTAGCCCTGCCCCTTCTTGGTCACGACGTGCAGGAACTGCGGGCCCTTGAGGTGCTTGATGTTCTCCAGCGTGGGAATCAGCGAATCGAGGTCGTGGCCGTCGATCGGCCCGATGTAGTTGAAGCCGAACTTCTCGAACAGCGTGGCCGGCACCACCAGCCCCTTGGCGCCTTCCTCGAAGCGCTTGGCCAGTTCGAACAGCGGCGGCGCCACCTTCAGCATGTCCTTGCCGACGTTCTTGGCGGCGGCGTAGAACTGGCCGCTCATCAGCCGGGCCAGGTAGCGGTTCAGCGCGCCGACCGGCGGGCTGATCGACATGTCGTTGTCGTTCAGCACCACCAGCAGCTTGCAGTCGGAGACGCCGGCGTTGTTCAGCGCCTCGAAGGCCATGCCCGCGCTCATCGCGCCGTCGCCGATCACCGCGACCGCATAGCGGTCCTCGCCCTTGTGTTTCGCGGCCATCGCCATGCCCAGCGCCGCGGAGATGCTGGTGGACGAATGCGCGGTGCCGAAGGTGTCGTACTCGCTCTCGGCGCGCTGGGGAAACCCCGACAGCCCGGCCAGCTGGCGCAGGGTGGACATGCGCTGGCGCCGGCCCGTCAAGATCTTGTGCGGATAGGTCTGGTGGCCGACGTCCCAGACGATCCGGTCCCAGGGCGTGTTGAACACGTAGTGCAGCGCGACGGTCAACTCCACCGTGCCCAGGTTCGAGCCCAGGTGACCCGAAGTCTTGGAAACGCTGTCGAGCACATAGGCCCGAACCTCGTCCGCCACCGCCTGCAGTTGCCCGCGTGGCAGCGCGCGCAGGTCCTGCGGATCGTTGATGTGTTGCAGCAATGGATACAGGTTGTGTGGCATATGCTATTTTTTTGGTAGCTGTTCGCGCCCGTCTTTGTTCAACTTTACCGGTTTCACCATACAAATCAAGGCGGCGCGGCAACACCAGGTACGGTGCCGCCTCAGTTCGAACGCTGTACCACCATTTCAGCCAGTGCATGCAGGGCCAGGGTGCGCTGCGCTGCCAGGCCACTGGCGTCGAGCGCGGCCAGCGCCTGCTGCAGCAGTTCGCCAGCGAACGCCTGCGAACGCTCCAATCCCAACACCGAGACGTAGGTCGGCTTGTCCTGGCTGGCATCCTTGCCGGCGGTCTTGCCCAGGGTGGCCGAATCGGCCGTCACGTCCAGGATGTCATCCACCACCTGAAAGGCCAGGCCCACCGCCGAACCATAGTCCTGCAAGGCCGCATGCACCTGCGGCGAAGCCTGGCCGCAGGCCACGCCCATCATCACGCTGCCCTGCAGCAGGGCCCCGGTCTTGAGCCGGTGCATTTCCCGCAACTGGCGTTCACTCAAACGCTGGCCCACGCTCGCCAGGTCGATGGCCTGGCCCCCCGCCATGCCGGTACTGCCCGCCGCCTGCGCCAGCAGCCGGCACAGGGTGGCCTGCAGGGCCGCTGGCACCGCGGCGTCATCGGGCGTCAATAGCTCGAAGGCCAGGGCCTGCAGGGCGTCGCCCGCCAGCAATGCCGTGGCCTCGCCAAAGCGGACATGGACCGTGGGCTTGCCGCGGCGCAGCACGTCGTTGTCCATACAGGGCATGTCGTCATGCACCAGCGAATAGGCATGGATCAGTTCGGCGGCGCAACCGGCGCGCAATGCACCCTGCTCGTTGCCCTGCACCGCCTCGCAGGCTGCAAGCACCAGCAACGGGCGCAAGCGCTTGCCGCCATCCAGCACCGCGTAACGCATGGCTTCGACCAGCACTGCCGGGGCTCCGTGGTCCAGCCCGGCTGGCGCCTCGGCTGTCACCCAGGCGTCGAGCGCCCGCTCCACCTGCGCCAGCCGCTCCCGGCTCCACAGCGCCAGGTCGAAACCCTCCAGCGGCCGTAACCTCACTCGGGCGTCCACGCCTTGAGAACTCCGGCATCGATGATCTTGACCTGCTGCTCCACCGCCTCCAGCTTGCCGCGGCAGTAGGTCAACAGATCCGCGCCCCGTTGGTAGCCGGCCAGCAGTTGCTCCAGCGACACGTCTCCCGACTCCAGAGCGCCCACCAGTTGCTCCAGTTCCTGCAGCGCGGCCTCGTAGCTGGCTGGTTCGGCGCCAGGTGGCGCAGTGGTGTTGGGGGATGGGACAGCAAGCGCCTTGGGCATGGAATACGGACGGAGATGCGGGATGTGGGCCCCATTTTAGGGCTTAGCACCGGCCGCCCTGGCTCCGGCCGCCCGCAAACTACCCGCAGTTACAATCTGCGATCCCATTTTTGACCCGCATAAACGGCTATGCTAGTGGGCCTTGCCGAGGCGATCCAGGCATATTCGCCGGCCTCCTCCATCCATGTCTGACCTCAGCTCTCCCCTGCGCCGTGCCCTGAGCCCCCTGGGTGCGGCCAGCTACTTTGACGAAGCCCTGTACCGGCGGGAGGTGGAGCAGATCTTCCGTGCCAGCCCGCGCTACGTCGGACACCGGCTGAGCGTGCCCGTAGCCGGTGACTACCATGCGCTGCCGCAGGAGGCCCAGGGCCGGGCCCTGGTCCACACCGACAGCGGCATCGAGCTGATCTCCAATGTCTGCCGGCATCGCCAGGCGGTGATGTTGCAAGGCCGTGGTTCACTCCACGCGGCGGCACCGGGCAGCGCCAGCGGCAACATCGTCTGCCCGCTGCACCGCTGGACCTACAGCGGCGGTGCCGGCCAGCCCGCTGGCACGCTGCTGGGTGCACCCCATTTTGCCCAGGACCCCTGCCTGAACCTGAACAACTACCCGTTGCAGGAATGGAACGGGCTGTTGTTCGAGCAGTTGCCAGGCTCTGCCGGGCGCAATGTCACACAGGAACTGGCCCGGGTCGGACCGATGGCTGACCTGGACTTCAGCGGCCACGTGCTGGACCGCATCGAAATGCACCAGTGCGACTACAACTGGAAGACCTTCATCGAGGTCTACCTGGAGGACTACCACGTCGGTCCGTTCCACCCGGGACTCGGTGCCTTCGTGACCTGCGAAGACCTGCGCTGGGAGTTCCAGCAGCACTACTCGGTGCAGACCGTGGGCCTGGCCAACCGCCTCGGCCGGGCCGGGAGCCCCACCTACAAGCGCTGGCTGGACGCCCTGGCGGCCTATGGCGGCGCCACGCCCAAACACGGCGCGATCTGGCTGACCTACTATCCGCACACCATGGTGGAGTGGTATCCGCACGTGCTGACGGTCTCGACCCTGCACCCGATGGGCCCGCAAAAGACCATGAACATGGTCGAGTTCTACTATCCGGAGGAGATCGCTGCGTTCGAGCGAGAATTTGTGGAATCGCAGCAGGCCGCCTACATGGAAACCTGTGTCGAAGACGACGAGATTGCGCTGCGCATGGACGCCGGCCGGCGCGCACTGCTGCTGCGTGGCGACGACGAGACCGGGCCCTACCAAAGCCCGATGGAAGACGGCATGCAGCACTTCCACGAGTGGTATCTGACTGCGATGGCGGCTTCAGGGTCATCCGCGAAACTATAGATTTGATAGCTGTCCGTGCATGCAGCCATTGGCCTGCAGCCGAAACAGCCCTGTCCAGGGAAGCAATGCGATGTACACGACGCTGATCACGGTGCCTCAGCTGCAGGCCTTGCAGCAAGGCACACAGCCTTGCCGGGTGTTTGACTGCAGTTTCGACCTGATGGATCCGGGCAAGGGCCAGCGCCTGTTTCTGGAAAGCCACATTGCCGGCGCCCTCCATGCCGACCTGAACCAGGTCCTGAGTGACATGAGCGCTCACAGCGCCGGGGACCCGCAGCGGCCGGCGTCGGCCGGCCGCCATCCGCTGCCAAGCCGGGAGAGCTTTGCCGCCTGGCTCGGCAGCGTCGGCCTCGGCAACGGCATGCAGGCCGTGGTTTACGACCGCAATGGCGCCAACTACTGTGGCCGCTTGTGGTGGATGCTCAAGTGGGCCGGCCACGAAGCGGTGACCGTGCTCGACGGCGGGCTGCAGACCTGGACCGCGGCCGGCGGCGCGCTGGCCAGTGGCCCGGCCGCGGCAGCTGAGGCCACGGCATTCCGGTTGCAGCCATCACTGGCCGCGCTGGTGGACACGCAGGAGGTGCTGGCGCGGCTGGGCAACCCGGCCCAGACCCTGATCGATGCCCGTGCTGCGCCGCGGTTTCGGGGCGAGGTCGAGCCCCTGGACCCGGTGGCCGGCCACATTCCCGGAGCGCTGAACCGCCCTTTCGCCCAAAACCTGGGCAGCGACGGCCTGTTCAAGTCCGCCACAGTTCTGCGCGCCGAGTTCGAGCAGCTGCTGCAAGGGCGCGACCCGGCCAGCGTTGTGCACCACTGCGGCAGCGGCGTCAGTGCCATCCCGAATCTGCTGGCGATGGAACTCGCCGGCCTGGGCCGCAGCGCGCTCTATGCCGGCAGCTGGAGCGCCTGGTGCAGCGACCCAGCACGGCCGGTGGCTCAGGGCTAGCACCATGCCCGCCCACTTCACCGAGGACACCACCGGCTACTGGCAGCGGCTGCTGGAGCCCGATTCCGCCCGGCTGCACGAGCCGCCCTGGCGCTTTGCCTATCCGGCCAGCCTTCCGGATGGCCGGG